>NZ_JACHVD010000034.1:5785-6264 GCF_025377055.1 Acinetobacter sp. T_3_1
CGCTGGTATTGGCGTAATCCTACAGATCTGAGCTCGTGGCATATTGATGAAACCTAAGTAAAAGTGAATGGACGATGGTCTTATCTGTATCGTGCAGTCGATCAACGTGGCGATACCATTGATTTTTATCTTTCTTCTAGACGTAATACCAAATCAGCATATTGTTTTCTTGGAAAAATTTTAAATAATGTGAAGAAGTGGCAAATTCCACAAGTGATCAACACGGATAAAGCACCCACATATGGACGTGCTTTATCACGGTTAAAACGGGAAGGTAAATGTCCACCAGACCTTGAGCACAGGCAGATTAAGTATAAAAATAACGTGATTGAATGTGATCATGGCAAGCTAAAGCGGATCATCAGGGCCACATTAGGATTCAAATCTATGAAGACGGCTTATGCCACAATTAAAGGTATTGAAGTCATGCGTGCACTACGTAAAGGACAAGCATCGTCATTTTATTATGGTCAGCCTCA
>NZ_JACHVD010000034.1:6306-8586 GCF_025377055.1 Acinetobacter sp. T_3_1
GCTTATGCCACAATTAAAGGTATTGAAGTCATGCGTGCACTACGTAAAGGACAAGCATCGTCATTTTATTATGGTCAGCCTCAGGGTGAAGTGTGTCTAATCAACAGGGTTTTCGGTCTCTAAGTACTTTTTAAAGGGAACATCATCGACTCAAATCTCTATTTGCAACAGTGCCACTCAAAAAGAGTCCGATGGATACAGTGTTGGCAGGCAAAGGCGAACCTGTCGCAATCCTCAATCGTAATACACCAGCGTTTTACTGTGTTCCAGCTGATCTGTATGAAACGATGACAGAACAACTAGAAGACCTAGAACTGAATAAGATTGCAGATGCTCGTGCGAATCAGAAACGCATTCGAGTAAATATTGATGACCTATAAGTTAGACTTTTTAGAAGAAGCATTAGCAGAATGGAATAAGCTAAATCCAAGTATTAAGCAGCCATTGAAGAAGCAGTTGATCAAGGTTTTGTAGAATCCTCGCATTCCCAAAAACAAGTTGTCAGGATATCCTAACCGCTACAAGATTAAACTTCGTTGTATTGGTTATCGTCTGGTTTATGAAGTCGTTGATGATGAGGTAGTTGTCATCGTGATTGCTGTAGGCAGACGTGAAAACAATGCTGTCTATGATGATGCCAACTCTCGTCATTCATAAATGATGTAATGCCTATAAGCAGATAGTGTCTATGAAAACACTCATGTTTATGGGCATTTTTTATGTAGATAATCTTTGATTAAGTAGTTGCAAATTACAACCATTTTGCAGTCAATAGAAAACTATTGTGAAACCAAAACGAAATCAATTTATAGGCAGGACATTTACTTCACACAAAGCAGTTGATCCCATTTAAAGTAGTTCTGTGTTAGCCGATTTCGTGACATATTCCATGTTCTGTTCGGCATTAAACTCGCGCCCAAGGCAATCTTGGTTTTGCCATACTTAAGATGAATCGCTTCAAGGGAATCCATCAAGGCATTACTGACTTCGATATGCTTCATGTCGGTAAACATGTCATACACATGACTTGCCTTTGGTTCGAGACACGTCAGAATCACGCCACATTTCTTGAATGCTATATCCTTTGCATACAGGCCATCAATCATCGCTGTAGCGAGTTTAGAGAGCACCAACAGGTTGTCGGTAGGTTCTGGTAAAGCCAAGGATAAAGACTTGTTGTAGAAGGGCTTTGAGCTATCAAATGGGTTTGATTGTACGAAACCAATCAAACAACCACACAACAGATTATCATCTCTCAGTCTGCTAATCGCATCCATGACATACAATGACATGGCTTCTTTAAGATCATCAATGTGGTAGATGCGTTGACCAAAAGAACGACTAGCAATGATTTGCTTCTTGGCTGGTGGCGTATGTTCCAGTTCAATACAAGCAATTCCCTGCAGTTCCAATAAAGTTCTGTGCATCACTACAGAAAATTGGTCCCTGATCATCAGAGGGGAAGCCAAGACAAAATCCATAACTGAATGAATCCCCAAGCTGTTGAGCTTCTTGGAATGCTTTCGGCCTACGCCCCAGATTTCACCAACATCTATGGCTTGATGCAGAGTTTCAGCAGAGCATGGATCCATTGAAACCAAGTTGCAAACACCATTGAAGTAAGCGTTCTTCTTGGCAATATGGTTCGCTAGTTTCGCTTCAGTCTTTGAACGTCCAATGCCAATACATACAGGTAAACCAAGCCAAGAAAACACACGCTGACGAATCTGATGGGCATATTCAGTCAAGTCGTAATTCCCTGAATGAGCTGTCAGATCCAGAAAGCACTCATCAATTGAGTAAATCTCCTGTTCTTTGGGAGATACGAAATCGGACAGGATTTTCATGAATCTGCGAGACATCTCTGCATACAGTGCATAGTTGCTCGATAGCACCTGCACCTGATGCTGCTCTACGATGTTCTTGATCTGAAAGAGAGGAACACCCATCTTGATGCCCAAGTCCTTGGCTTCCTGAGATCGAGCTACAGCACAGCCATCATTGTTGGATAGGACAATGACAGGCTTATTGTTCAGGCTTGGGTTGAAGACACGCTCACAACTGACATAGCAATTATTGATGTCTACCAGCGCATAGATTTTCTGGTGAGATGCTTGCATGAGCATGAAACCAATCAAGTATTAACGCTTTCTGAATGGCTTGATGACAAAAGTCACTACACCCCAAATGGCACTGTTGCAAATAGAGATTTGAGTCGATGAAGTTCCTTTTTAAAAGTGCTTAGAGACCGAAAACCCTGTTGATTAGACACACTTCACC
>NZ_JACHVD010000035.1:0-7829 GCF_025377055.1 Acinetobacter sp. T_3_1
TTTTAGAGTAAAAAAATCAGGACAAGGGTAACAGCTAGGTACTTTTTTATAAAGCCTGGATGTTATATCCAAGCTTTGTTTAATCGGTATTTTATGAAGCTTTTGGCTCCCCAAGTAATTGACCTATTTCCAAACGTGTATAGCCACGTTCTTTAAAAATCAAAACAATAGCCTGTTTATAATCTTCAGAAGTAGAAGTCTTATACTTAGTTATCAGTTGATTTTCAGAATTCAGCTCAAGATCATTTTTGATGGTCAATACTTCGCTAGAGATCTTGTTAAAGATATTTAGGTTAAACATACAGGCACTCGTCATCCGTATTATAGCGGCCCGACTATAACGAATACCTGTCTTAGCTACGCTAGACACCCTTGGCCGCAAGGATTACAAATTAAGAAAAATTCCGCAAGTTTTTGTCTATTGAAAGAATAAATAATCTCCCAACTGCTATCTATTTAACATAATGGCGGTTATACGAAATTCACCGTTTCGAGCCCCAAATATCAAGTTTATTTCTTGCATAAATGTATCCTATAGGATACATTCTACTTATGTACTCAATATATACCACTGAAGTCTTTGATGACTGGTTCACCAAGTTAAAAGACCAGCAGGCAAAAAGACGCATACAAGTCCGAATTGATCGGGTTGAAGATGGAAACTTTGGAGATACTGAGCCGGTCGGTGAAGGTGTTTCTGAATTACGTTTCTTCTTTGGGCCAGGCTATAGGATTTATTACTGCAAGCAAGGGCAAAGGGTTGTTATTCTTTTAGCAGGCGGAGATAAGTCTACGCAAAGTAAAGATATAAAACTTGCCCTGCAATTGGCACAAGATTTAGAGGAGGAGCTATAAATGGCTATTAAACTTCGCAAATGGGACAGTGCTGAGCATCTTAAAACAGAGGATGATATGCAGGCTTACTTACAAGCATGTATTGAAGAATCTAATGGCGATGCCGCATTCATTGCAAAGGCTTTAGGTAACATTGCAAAAGCTAAAGGAATGGCTCAATTATCACGAGATACAGGCTTAGGCCGAGAAAGTCTTTATAAAGCACTTTCTGGTGATGTTAACCCTAGTTTTGATACTGTGATTAAAGTTGTAAAAGCACTGAATTTACGCTTAGCAATTTAAAAAAAGTTATTAAAAAATGGAGCTTTAGGCTCCATTTTTTAATTTCGTATAAGGTGTATTATGTTAATTTTAGAAATTCTTAATTTCCATCTATCCAAACTTGCTTGATCCAATCTGCTAAATCTTCCCACTGCTCATCGCTATATCCATCTGCTGTCCAATATCTAATTTTATGATTAGGAGATAGGCAATAATAACTACCATTATCTTCACAAATAGGTAGCCAATCTTCTGGCAGACCTTGCTCCCTAGCATCATTTAATATCTGAGATAGCCCTCGATAGCATTCTTTCTCATCTGTAAGAGACGCTAATTCAATTGTTCCATAAAAGATATTGCTAATCTCTTTCAAAACTTTTTTATAATCTTTTGGAAAAATAAAACCTATTTTTCGTTCATAAGCAGATATGAAAATATCATCAGGTAGTTCTATGTTTAGACGACTATTCCCAGATAGTTCTTTTAATTCTTGAATAATGTTATCAAGCTTATTTTGCATATACATTCTGCTCTATCGCATTAAAGTTCTTACTACAATTTAACATAATGGCTGTTATGCGAAACGAGATCTACCAGCTCTCGTTTTTTGTTATGGAAACTGCTAAAATTCAAATACGCCATTGACGTATAAAGAGTCCATGTTATTTATTGAAACCAGCATCTTTACCAAGCAAATTAAAGACCTTGTATCTGATGAGGAATATCGTCAACTTCAGCAAGATCTTTTGGTACAGCCTGATAGAGGTGACCTAATCAAGAATGGCGGTGGTATTCGCAAAGTACGTTGTGCTCAAGGTAACAAAGGGAAAAGTGGTGGGATACGGGTGATTTATTATTGGGTCACCGAGGATGATCAGATCTTTTTCTTAGTGGCTTATCCAAAATCAGTAAAAGATAATTTAACAGATAAGGAAACCGCCATTCTGCACCAACTCGTGAAGGAGCAATTTCATGGATAACAACTTATTTGATGACTTGGTTGCTTCAATCAAAGAAGCTGGAGCTATCAAACGTAAAGAAGTTAAAGCAAGCCGAGTTACAGAACTCGAATTGCCTGATATTAAAGAAGTACGTGAAAAAACTGGCTTGAGCCAAAATGAATTTGCTGCACGTCTACATATTAGCCCCCGTACCCTGCAAAATTGGGAACAGGGACGACGCTATCCAACTGGACCAGCAGCTACATTGATTCGAATTTTAGATGCTCACCCAAGCCTTATTTGAAAAAATTACTTAAAAAATGGGAGCTTAAGGCTCCCATTTTTATTTCGTATAAGGTGTATTATGTTAATTTTAGAAAATCTTCACTACTATTATTTTAAAATAAGCCTTATATCCAAGCATAAAACAAGGTTGTCTAGACTTCTTTTAACAGTAAAGTTATCATAAAACTGAATTTTATTTTTTAGGTAAGTTTATGCATTCTATCCGCATTCGTTAAGACACAACTATTTGCATAGTGACACTATTTTATAATGGTGGGCTTTTGTTGTGTCTTTAAGAATATATGCGGATATATAAAGTAAAAGTATGCTTAATTTATAAGTATGCTTTTAGTGCATAGTTTCCAGTTATAACTTAATTGACTAGCTATTTGTCCACCCTGTGGATGAATAGCTTTTTTTTTGGGAGGACACTGTGATGCTAGCTTTTGTTTTCACCTAAATCCTGTTTGCTGCATAAAAAATTTCAAGAGCTAAACAGGAGTAAATAAAAATGAGTTTAATTATTAAAGCGAGAAACATACGCTTGGATTATGCTGGGCGTGATGTTTTGGATATTGATGAATTGGAAATTCACTCTTATGACCGTATTGGTCTTGTGGGTGATAACGGAGCAGGAAAGAGTAGTTTACTCAAAGTACTTAATGGCGAAATTGTTTTAGCCGAAGCGACATTACAGCGTTTTGGTGATTTTGCACATATCAGCCAACTGGGCGGAATCGAAATAGAAACGGTCGAAGACCGGGCAATGTTATCTCGCCTTGGTGTTTCCAATGTACAAAACGACACAATGAGTGGCGGAGAGGAAACTCGTGCAAAAATTGCTGCCGCATTTTCCCAACAAGTACATGGCATTCTAGCGGATGAACCAACCAGCCACCTTGATCTCAATGGACTAGATCTACTTATTGGTCAACTTAAAGCATTTGATGGAGCATTACTTGTTATCAGTCATGACCGATATTTTCTTGATATGGTTGTAGACAAGATATGGGAGTTAAAAGACGGTAAAATTACGGAATATTGGGGTGGTTACTCGGATTACTTGCGTCAAAAAGAAGAAGAGCGACAACACCAAGCCGTAGAATATGAGCTGATGATGAAGGAACGGGAGCGATTAGAATCTGCTGTGCAAGAAAAACGCCAGCAAGCTAATCGATTAGACAATAAGAAAAAAGGAGAAAAATCCAAAAACTCTACCGAAAGTGCTGGACGACTTGGGCATGCAAAAATGACTGGCACCAAGCAAAGAAAACTGTATCAGGCAGCTAAGAGTATGGAAAAGCGTTTGGCTGCATTAGAAGATATTCAAGCACCAGAGCATTTGCGTTCTATTCGTTTTCGTCAAAGTTCAGCCCTAGAACTGCACAATAAGTTCCCGATTACGGCAGATGGTCTGAGCTTAAAATTTGGTAGCCGTACTATCTTTGATGACGCTAACTTTATAATACCGCTTGGCGCTAAAGTCGCTATAACTGGATCGAATGGAACAGGGAAAACGTCCTTGTTAAAAATGATATCAGAACGTGCTGATGGATTAACCATATCTCCAAAAGCTGAAATTGGCTACTTTACACAAACAGGATATAAATTTAACACGCATAAATCTGTGCTCTCCTTTATGCAGGAAGAGTGCGAGTACACAGTTGCGGAAATTCGTGCAGTATTGGCTTCAATGGGGATCGGAGCGAATGATATTCAAAAAAACTTATCCGACTTATCGGGAGGTGAAATCATCAAACTGCTTTTATCCAAAATGCTTTTAGGAAAATATAATATTTTGCTTATGGATGAACCAGGAAACTATCTTGACCTAAAAAGTATTGCCGCATTAGAAACAATGATGAAGTCCTATGCAGGAACTATTATCTTCGTATCTCATGACAAGCAATTGGTCGATAATATTGCTGACATTATCTACGAGATCAAAGACCACAAAATCATCAAGACTTTTGAGAGAGATTGTTAATGATAGCCAATCTAATCCGAACATTAATTATTGAACTCTTTAAAGGAAATTAAAAATGACAATTCAAGATATTCAATCACTTGCTGAAGCACACGGCTTGTTGCTTACGGACAAAATGAATTTCAATGAAATGGGCATTGATTTTAAGGTCGTTTTTGCTCTTGATACAAAGGGGCAACAATGGTTGCTGCGTATTCCTCGTCGTGATGGCATGAGGGAACAAATCAAGAAAGAAAAACGCATTTTAGAATTGGTAAAAAAACATCTTTCTGTAGAGGTTCCTGATTGGAGAATTTCATCTACAGAATTAGTGGCTTATCCCATACTTAAAGATAATCCTGTTTTAAATTTGGATGCTGAAACCTATGAAATAATTTGGAATATGGACAAAGATAGCCCGAAATACATAACATCTTTGGCAAAAACCTTATTTGAAATCCATAGTATTCCTGAAAAAGAAGTTCGGGAAAATGATTTGAAAATTATGAAACCTTCAGATTTAAGACCTGAAATAGCAAACAATTTGCAGTTAGTAAAATCTGAAATTGGTATAAGTGAGCAATTGGAAACCCGCTACAGAAAATGGTTGGATAATGATGTTCTATGGGCAGATTTCACCCAATTTATACATGGCGATTTATATGCTGGGCATGTACTAGCTTCAAAGGATGGAGCTGTTTCAGGCGTTATTGATTGGTCAACAGCCCATATAGATGACCCAGCGATTGATTTTGCTGGGCATGTAACTTTGTTTGGAGAAGAAAGCCTCAAAACTCTAATCATCGAGTATGAAAAACTAGGGGGTAAAGTTTGGAATAAACTATATGAACAGACTTTAGAAAGAGCAGCGGCCTCTCCTTTGATGTATGGTTTATTTGCCTTAGAAACTCAAAATGAAAGCCTTATCGTTGGAGCAAAAGCTCAGTTGGGAGTTATATAATTTAAAAATATGATTGCTGAGAACTGCCTTGTTTTGAAACTTGGTTGGCTTTAATTAGTTTTTAGTATTCTTTATAGAAAATGCCTCGATCAAGGGGCATTTCTAACAATCATTTAACATAAAATTTCTTATGTGAAGTAACCTGAATGCAGCGGTGCCCCATTGGGGGCGCGTTGAGATAAGCCTCTTTTAGATAACTTTAGCAACTCGATAGACAGTTGCAACTCCACAATTCACTGCTTTGGCAATTTCTTCCTTAGTCATATTGCCAACTACTAGCAATTCTTTTATTCGTTTATGTTTAGCCTCATTTGCCTTCTTGCCTGTTGGTTTGTAACCCGAACGTGCCAGGCCCTGCTTAATACGTTCTATACGTTTCTCATTGTCTAGGCGGGCCATTGTTGCCAGAAGATCAATCAACATATTGTTGATGAGTTCCAAGATTGAATGAGTAATGCTGTCACTGGTTTGAATCATTTGGTAGGTAGTAGGAAGATCTGCTACGACTAAACGAAGTCCCTTCTCCTGGATCCTGCGCTTCAGCTCTTGAAAATCTCGTTGGGTTAGGCGTGATAAGCGGTCAATACTTTCAACTAACAATGTGTCACCTTGATTTGCTTCTGACAGTAGCTTATTCAATTCAGGTCGGTCTAACTTCGTACCACTATAGTTTTCCACGTACACAATGGTTTCACCCAAATTCAAGTTTTGGTTTAGATCCTGAAGAATCTGCAAAGCCCTTTCTGCATCTTGATCTTTAGTTGAAGCTCGTAGATAAATACGTGTATTCATTTCTATCATTTAATCTTAATTCTATTAGATTAATGATAATACTATCATTTAATTATTGCATTAAGTCTAATGATAGATATTGTATGCGATTTGGCTCGCTATCATTCAGGTATAGTCTTTTGATAAAAAAAGCATGACTGGAAGCCATGCCTTGGGAATTCGTATAACGTGTATTATGTTAATTTTAGGGAAATTTAAGAATCTCTATGCAATGGTTTATTCAATATTCTTTGATTTCTTATCTTTTAGGTTAATCAGAAATAGCCAATAACATAAGCCAGGAAATAGAGCCATAAAGATAGTCCATGTATCTGTATACATCTTCCACCACTCTTTCGAAATTTCTCCTGTGTGACTCCATCCAAAAAGAATAAAAAATGGAGTAGCAATAATTATAGAGGCAATACAGATAGTTAATAAATTAAGACTGTTATAACGATTTAAAAGAATTGAGAATATGAAGCTGAAAGGTACAGTCAAAATACAATAAGCCAAGTAGACAAGACCGTGCCCTACAAGAACCACTAAAATCGAGTATAGGCTGTATTCCTGATTCATTACGATAAACAGGACTGCTGTGAAAAAAAGTAGTGGTAAAGGAGAAAGTAAGAGAGCTTTTACTATTTTTTCATTTGAATATTTCACTAATTTAATTCTCTTATCTACTCAATAAATAATAATACTATAACGATTTTATTGGAGGTTTTTTGATTCTATTTAACATAATGGTGGTTATACGCAATACACTTGTATATTAATATAAATATCAAAGACTTAAAATTTTACACCAAACCCTAAAATCCATAAAAAGCCGATTTTGAAACAAGTCGGCTTTTTTATGAGCAGTTTTGGAATGTTTTGCCAATAAATTTGACCAAAAATTACGCTTTTCAACTTGAGTGATACAATTTTGTGATACATTATTGTATATACAAATTTGAATGTTTTTTATGAAACAGTATTTCGAATGGGATGAGGCAAAGAATCGAAAGAATCAGAAAAAACACGATGTCTCTTTCGAAACGGCAAGCCTTGTTTTTGAAGATCCTCTAAGGATCTCAATCCAGGACAGACATACCGATGGTGAAGAACGTTGGCAGACCATTGGAAAAGTGAAAGGCGTACTAATGCTCTTAGTAGCTCATACCATCTTTGATGAAGATGAGTGTGAAATCATAAGAATTATTAGTGCAAGACAGGTAACTAAAGCAGAGCGAGATAAATATGAGCATGGTTAGATACTCACGCAAAGAACTGAATGAAAAATTCAGCGACAAGCAAGATGCTGAAATTGAACGCTTGCTTGCTAAGGGAACGGTTCCTGACGATCAGCTAGATCTCTCAGATATTCCTGAAATTACCGACTGGAGTAATGCTGTACGCCACAATCAATTCTATCGTCCAGTGAAGCAACAAACATCTATTCGTTTAGATGCTGACGTACTTGCATGGTTCAAAGCACAAGGTAAAGGTTATCAGACACGCATGAATGAAATCTTGCGGGATGCCATGCTAAAAGAATTAAAAAATCATCAGTAAAAATGGGAGCTTAAGCTCCATTGCTGTCCCACAATTTTTCACAAGAGGAAGCTCATTTGAGCTTCCTCTTGTTTTATGGGTATTTTATCGGGTGAAAATAAAGCTTTTAAAGTTCTTCTTTCAAACAAATTCACTTGAATTATTCTGAGTAAACGTTGAACTGTCCAACCTGTTTTCCCTAAATGTTGAGCGAAACTCACCAATAAATAGGCGATCATCGCAATCCAGA
>NZ_JACHVD010000036.1:0-6613 GCF_025377055.1 Acinetobacter sp. T_3_1
CAATACCAGCGCACAGCCCAAAGAATGATTTCGCC
Organism: Acinetobacter sp. T_3_1; assembly: GCF_025377055.1. Classification (NCBI taxonomy): domain Bacteria; kingdom Pseudomonadati; phylum Pseudomonadota; class Gammaproteobacteria; order Moraxellales; family Moraxellaceae; genus Acinetobacter; species Acinetobacter sp. T_3_1. The sequence goes on from NZ_JACHVD010000036.1 coordinate 36, forward strand.
CTGAAAATGCCGACCATGGAAAGGATTCATATGCTGCACCTTTAGCTAAAACAGTCTTCAGCTTACCATTCGTGGTTATTTGCAACAGTGCCCCATGAAGTGCCTGCCTGCGTCTGTTAGCCGAACGCCCCGCGCATGGCGCTCAAATAGCAGGACACCAAGGTTATCCTCCAGCGCTTTCACACGCGCGCTGACGCTCGACTGGCTGATACCAAGTGCCTTGGCCGCATGCCGAAAATTCAGATGCTCGGCGACGGCGATGAACTGAACAAGGGAAATGAGCGGTATCCTGCCAGACAGGATACCGACATTCACGAGGTTTCGATGGTTAGTGCGCCGCATCGGAGCGGGCCTGCTACCAGTCGTCGGTTAGACGACTGGCGACTTCTCGGTGGCAGCCCCACGGAGCCGAAGGAGCACCAGCCCCAACGAAACCAGTACCGCCATCGCCGTGGCGTAACAGATCACGGGCCACGCTGTGTCACCGTTTAAAAGTGCCACCGCCAATGTCCCGACAATGCTGACTATCAGGCTTTGAACGCAGAAGTAGAACGCGACCGCTGATCCCGCGATGTCGTCGAACTCTGCCAAAGCGCCGTTCGCGGTAACGGACACCGTGAAGACAATACCGACCGCGACAACCCACATCGGTAGGATGAAGGTGAGGAATGACGGCGAGCCGTAAAGTTCGCCGATCCCCAACAGGACCGCTCCGCAAACAAGCAACGCCATCCCACGCGCCACGCATCCTGCGATGCCCCATCTGGCGACAAAGGACTTCGCGAAACGGGTTGTCACGATCATTACAAGCGCGACAGTGGCGAAGGCAAAGCTGAATCCGATCTCGGAATATTCCGCTTGGCCTATGAGCACACGGGGAGCCGTCGAGAAGAAGACGAAGAAGGTGCCCATACCGGCGCTAAAGCCGACAGTGTAAACCCAAAAAGCCGGACTCGCGAAGATCGGCAAGACAGATCGGCGCGTCTTGACTTGATCCAGAGGGCGGGTTTCGTGCCACCTGAAACCCGCATTTAGGAGTGCGAGCATCGCCAGTATAGCCAAAGTAATGAATATCGCCTGCCATCCCAAGAACTCGCCGATCAATGCTCCGGCGATAGGGCCGAGCGCAGGCACGAACGCCAGCATCGAACTGAAAAGGCCGTAGATGACGACACCCTCAGGACGGTTGGCATAAACGTCGCGAACCGTCGCGAACGTCGCCACCAGCATGGCCGACGCGCCCACTGCTTGAAGTAGACGGAAAGCGACAAAGGCCGGTGCAGTTGAAGACCAAGCTGCTCCCAGAGACGCAATGACGAAAGCCGTTGCGCCCGCAAGTAGAATTGGCCGTCGCCCGATTCTGTCTGAGAGCGGACCAAAAATCACCTGGCCCACGCCGAGCATCACCATATAGAGGCTCAACGTGAGTTGGATCATAGCGGGCGTCGTGTTCAGGATGCCGGGCATCGCTGGAACGACAGGGAGATAAATATCCATCGCCAGTGAAGCGAGGATGTCGAAAGGAGCCATCAGCAGCAGTGCTGCCGGCAGCGTATAGGCCCACGCGGGGCGTGTGGTGGTCATGACGAATCAACCCTCGATTAAGGAATACCGGGCGACGTCTGCTCGTCAGCAATCAGATGAGACTAGCCTTACAGAGCGCCGCAACAACAATACTGGTTGTTGCGGCTTACTTGTCTGCTGACTTGGAATTTCCCATCTGATTACTCCACGCTTACGAATATGAATTGCTACATTTTATCCGATTATCTTTTGCTTCGCAATGCGGCATGGGCGCACTCAGCGTTCCAGCCCCCTCTGCCGCCCTAACTGCCACGACACCGACCCGCCCTGCACGATGCCCATAACCTCGCGGCCGAGTTGGCGGTCGATGATCGGCCGCCACGGGACAAGGGTGAACTCATGGGATTTCTCGACCACGGCGAACTTGCCGCTCGATAGATGCACGGTTCCGGTAAACTTGCCGCTGACGCTCTCGCCGTCCGTGGCGGCGCGGAACGGCAGGCCCTTACTCAAAGCCATATCCGATCCGACGCCGGCTACCTCGCGCTCCCGCAGGATGGCGAGAAGGTTGCGCCGGTAGAAGACGCGGCTGTCCCGGCTGCGGGTGGCGTCGCCCTGTTCGATATGGTGCTCGCGGCGCTGGTCCATGGCTTCGCGGACTTGTTGCCCGAAGCCGGTTGGCGCAAGGTCGGCCGTCTCGCCGTGGATCAGCCGCCGGTCCAGCCAGGTCGCGCCGTCCGATCCGATCTGTTTGTTCAGATCGACCGGGGAAAGGACGCGAACGCTGGCCTGACTGTCTCGGCCGGCGTCATGGGCGGCGGCACGGCTGACCAGATCATCGGGGATGCGCCATTGGTCGGCGTCGATCCGCTCGACGATACCGGCCCGGCGTAGCGCCTCCAGCCGGCGCACATGGGCATCGACATAGCCCTCATAGTCGCCGCCTGGAACGCGGCCCTCGAACTTGGCCTGCTCCAGATGGCGGCTCGGCCGATAGATGCCGTCCTTTGCAATGGCGGTAATGGTGCGGTCGGACGGCCGGGCTGCCGCCTCGGCGGGGCCGAGCTGGCCGGGTACAGTGCGGCCCAGGTGAAACGGATATGGGCCGAGGTCAGCCAGGCCGAAGCGAAGCAGCACGGCGCGTTCGTGGAGGACGCATTGACGGAAGCCGATGCCCTGGCCGCTGTCGGCCAGGATGAGCGCCAGGAGGAAAGGGCATGAAGAAGCCGAACCAAGACGACGAGCCGTTTTTCATCACCGAGGAGATTGCGGCCGAAATGATCGCCGGCGGCTATGAGTTCGAGCTGCCGCCCATTCCTTGCACCATCCGCCTACGCGACGTGCTGGAGCGCATGACCGATGCTGAGCTAGCATTGCAGCCGGGCGAGATCGCCGACCAGGAGCGTGAACGCTGCCGGCGCAAGCCGTGTTCAACCTCATGATCTGGTCATGGTATTTTTCATGGCACTGAGCCTGATAGTTCTTGCAAATTGTTGTCACTAAAGGGTTTTGTGTGCTTGTTTACAATCGAGTGGGAGTGACGGGCACTGGCTGGCAATGTCTAGCAACGGCAGGCATTTCGGCTGAGGGTAAAAGAACTTTCCGCTAAGCGATAGACTGTATGTAAACACAGTATTGCAAGGACGCGGAACATGCCTCATGTGGCGGCCAGGACGGCCAGCCGGGATCGGGATACTGGTCGTTACCAGAGCCACCGACCCGAGCAAACCCTTCTCTATCAGATCGTTGACGAGTATTACCCGGCATTCGCTGCGCTTATGGCAGAGCAGGGAAAGGAATTGCCGGGCTATGTGCAACGGGAATTTGAAGAATTTCTCCAATGCGGGCGGCTGGAGCATGGCTTTCTACGGGTTCGCTGCGAGTCTTGCCACGCCGAGCACCTGGTCGCTTTCAGCTGTAAGCGTCGCGGTTTCTGCCCGAGCTGTGGGGCGCGGCGGATGGCCGAAAGTGCCGCCTTGCTGGTTGATGAAGTACTGCCTGAACAACCCATGCGTCAGTGGGTGTTGAGCTTCCCGTTTCAGCTGCGTTTCCTGTTTGCCAGCCGGCCCGAGATCATGGGGTGGGTGCTGGGCATCGTTTACCGCGTCATTGCCACGCACCTGGTCAAGAAAGCGGGCCATACCCACCAAGTGGCCAAGACGGGCGCGGTCACCCTGATCCAGCGTTTTGGATCGGCGCTCAATCTGAATGTTCACTTCCACATGCTGTTTCTCGACGGTGTGTATGTCGAGCAATCCCACGGCTCAGCGCGTTTCCGCTGGGTCAAGGCGCCGACCAGCCCAGAGCTCACCCAGCTGACGCACACCATCGCCCACCGGGTGGGTCGCTATCTGGAACGGCAAGGCCTGCTGGAACGGGATGTCGAAAACAGCTATCTGGCCTCGGATGCGGTGGATGACGACCCGATGACACCCCTGCTGGGGCACTCGATCACTTACCGTATCGCTGTCGGTTCACAGGCGGGGCGAAAGGTGTTCACTTTGCAAACTCTGCCGACCAGTGGTGATCCGTTCGGTGACGGGATTGGCAAGGTAGCCGGGTCCAGCCTGCACGCCGGCGTGGCGGCCAGGGCCGATGAACGCAAGAAGCTCGAACGGCTGTGCCGGTACATCAGCCGCCCGGCGGTATCCGAGAAGCGGCTGTCGTTAACACGAGGCGGCAACGTGCGCTACCAGCTCAAGACGCCGTACCGGGACGGCACCACGCACGTCATTTTCGAACCATTGGATTTCATTGCAAGGCTGGCCGCCCTAGTACCGAAGCCCAGAGTCAACCTAACCCGCTTCCACGGGGTGTTCGCACCCAACAGTCGGCACCGGGCGTTGGTCACGCCGGCAAAACGGGGCAGGGGCAACAAGGTCAGGGTGGCTGATGAACCGGCAACACCAGCACAACGGCGAGCGTCGATGACATGGGCGCAACGGCTCAAGCGTGTTTTCAATATCGACATCGAGACCTGCAGCGGCTGCGGCGGCGCCATGAAAGTCATCGCCTGCATTGAAGACCCTATAGTGATCAAGCAGATCCTTGATCACCTGAAGCACAAAGCCGAAACCAGCGGGACCAGGGCGTTACCCGAAAGCCGGGCGCCACCGGCTGAGCTGCTCCTGGGTCTGTTTGACTGACGAGCCTGAAGGCCAACGATACCAATCAAAATGCTGCGTTCACAGCGCCGCGGCAGGGATCCGCCGTGCTGGTTGTCGGAAAAGGAGCCGCTAGTGGGAAAGAGGAGGGTAAATTTTCAGCGTTGCTGGCTCCCCGTCAGCCGGATTGGGTTGCATCGCAGGGGTGTCGAAAGAGTCAACTGCGGTCCAAAGCTGTTGGACTTGGGTGAAAAGGGCGTTTATTCTTCCTATACGTTGTCGGCAGCGGGCCAAAAAGGAATACGTCCATGCCCATCGAGGTGAAACCGGCTGTGAGCGCGGGTTCAAGCATATAGCCCGACAGGCGCGTATCCTTGCCGATCACGACACGATGGCGGTGGTCACCGCGACGAAAGACACGGCCAGCCGCCATGCCGACGCGCAAGGCGGTTTCCGCCGTCATCGCGCCTTCGTTGGCTTTGCCACGAATACCGTCTGTGCCGAAATATTTGCGCACCATAAGGTCGATTATCCTGTCGTCGGGTCGCCCTCAAAGGGGACATGCCTGCTGAACCGCGAATATAGAGAAATATCCCGAATGTGCAGTTAACGAATTCTTGCGGTTTCTTTCAGCGCCGCCAATACCGCCAGCCCGTCGCGCAAGGGGCGCGGCTCGTGTGTGCGGATGAAGTCAGCTCCACCTGCGGCGGCGGCAAGCTCTGCAGCGAGTGTCGCGGCCCCGACATCCCCCGGACCACGGCCTGTGAGCGCGCGCAGAAAGGATTTGCGCGAAACAGACAGAAGCACCGGCAAATCGAAGCGCAGCCGCAATTCATCGAACCGCGCCAGCACCGAGAGCGAGGTTTCGGGAGCAGCCCCCAGAAAAAACCCCATGCCGGGATCAAGGACAAGGCGGTTGCGTTTGATACCGGCACCCGTCAGCGCCGCGATGCGCGCGTCAAAGAACGCCGCAATGTGATCCATGATGTCGCCAGCGGGTGCCTCGCGCCGATCTGCCTGCCCGTCTTGCACCGAATGCATAACGACGAGTTTGGCAGATGATTTCGCCAATTGCGGATAGAACGCAGCGTCTGGAAAACCGCGAATATCATTGAGATAGGCCACACCACGCGACAAGGCATAGGCTTGCGTCGCGGGTTGATAACTGTCGAGCGAGACGGGAATGCCATCTGCCTTGAGCGCGTCCAGCACCGGCGCGATACGCGCGATTTCTGTGTCGGACGAAACAGGCGCGGCGTCGGGATTGCTGGATGCCGGACCGAGGTCGATCACATCTGCCCCCTCGGCCATCAGCTTACGCGCCTGCGCAATGGCTGCGTCTGGCGCCAGATACCGGCCTCCATCGGAGAAACTGTCCGAGGTTATGTTGACGATGCCGAAAATGATGAGCGATTTATTCATGGGGGCTTCTATAATAATCTCTGTACACGACAAAAATAGATAACTCATTGAAATAATGTCACAATAATTGTTTTCTAACGACGAATACTATGACACATCTCAATGAGTTATATCTTATCTTAAACAAATCTCTAAAATGGAACAAGTCACATTTAAAGTGCTTTGCGCTCATCATGCTTGTGATTATTTTAAAGCAAACATGTAATCTTTCTTCTGCATCTAAAGCCTTGCCCATCAAGTGTTTACCACAATCATTTTATCGACGTATGCAGCGCTTCTTTGCAGGTCAGTATTTTGATTATCGTCAAATTTCTCAGTTGATTTTCAATATGTTTTCATTCGACCAAGTGCAACTGACTTTAGATAGAACCAATTGGAAATGGGGAAAACGAAATATTAATATCCTGATGCTCGCAATCGTTTATCGTGGAATAGCGGGCACTGTTGCAAATAGAGATTTGAGTCGATGAAGTTCCTTTTTAAAAGTGCTTAGAGACCGAAAACCCTGTTGATTAGACACACTTCACC
>NZ_JACHVD010000037.1:0-5688 GCF_025377055.1 Acinetobacter sp. T_3_1
AAAACCATCATCCTGTCGACCGGTGCACGCTGGAGAGAGATGAACGTTCCGGGTGAGCAGGAATATAAAACCCGTGGTGTGGCCTACTGCCCGCACTGTGACGGTCCACTGTTCAAGGGCAAGCGTGTTGCGGTGATTGGGGGTGGCAACTCGGGTGTGGAAGCGGCGATTGACCTGGCGGGGATTGTCGAGCATGTAACGCTAGTGGAATTTGACACCAAACTGCGTGCCGATCAGGTCTTGCAGGACAAACTGAACAGCCTGCCAAACACCACCGTGATCATGAATGCACTGTCGACTGAAGTGGTGGGTGACGGTTCACAGGTGACGGCACTGAAATATAAGGACCGTGCAACGGATGAGGAACACACGGTTGAACTGGCGGGGATCTTTGTACAGATCGGGCTGTTGCCAAACACGGATTTCCTGAAAGCATCAAAAGTTGAACTCAGTAACCGTGGCGAGATCGTGATTAATGAGCGCAACGAAACCAGTGTGAAGGGCGTGTTTGCTGCCGGTGACTGTACCACGGTGCCGTACAANAGCATCAAAAGTTGAACTCAGTAACCGTGGCGAGATCGTGATTAATGAGCGCAACGAAACCAGTGTGAAGGGCGTGTTTGCTGCCGGTGACTGTACCACGGTGCCGTACAAGCAGATCATCATTGCCACCGGTGAAGGCGCCAAAGCTTCACTGTCTGCTTTTGATTACATTATCCGTTCGGGGCAGTAATTAAAAAAGCCAAAGTGGCTATGTACATTGACATAGACACTTTGGCTTTATTTCCCCAAGTTTTTGTTTTACCCTGTTTATAGGAACTCAGCACGCTAACTCTGGGTTCCTTTTTTTATCACCACCATTTCCATGGTTATTCTGTTTTTCTACATTTTTTGTTTTTGCGCTTTTTTATTATTCTTACCCCAATCTTGTTGTATTTAATTAAGCAAGTTTGATGCCATCTCCAAATATTTTTTAAAATTTGAATAAATTCAAGTTTTTAAACTTCTGCATCAATTGTTCTTGTGTTTCCACATGCTCTGGATGTGGAATAATGCACTCAATTGGGCATACGGCTATACAGGTTTGGTGCTCATAAAAGCCGACACATTCTGTACAGCGGTTCACATCAATTTCATACACCTTATCGCCCTCATAAATGGCTTCATTCGGACATTCAGGCAAACACATATCGCAGTTGATGCATTTATCGGTAATCAATAAAGCCATGTCGATCTCTCTAACATTAGACCGCTTGATAGGCCAACGAGGATGCTGAAATATCTGCCGTCGAATTCGGCAAGTTGCGAATCAGCAGGGCATAGTTCATGTCTACATCGGCAGGGACAGGAATATCCACGACATGGCCTGAACCTTTGGCATCCTCAATCAGGTTCCCTTTTTTATCTTTCATTTCTGTTAAAGTAAACGTGATATTGCCTGAAGTGGTCATCAGCTCAAGCGAGTCACCGACCACAAAACGGTTTTTCACATCAATCTTGATGTAGTCACCGTTACGCTCTAATACTTCACCGACAAACTGCTGATGGTCAAAACGCGATGAACCGGTTTCATAATTTTGATATTCAGTATGTACATGACGACGCAGGAAACCTTCCGTATAGCCACGATTCGCCAAGCCTTCCAGCTGAGTCATCAGGGATGGATCAAACGGTTTGCCCTCTAGCGCATCATCAATCGCTTTACGGTAAATCTGTGCAGTACGCGCGCAGTAGAAATAGGACTTGGTGCGACCTTCAATTTTTAAGGAATGAATGCCCATTTTGGTTAAACGGTCGACATGCTGTACCGCACGCAAGTCTTTAGAGTTCATGAAGTAGGTGCCATGTTCGTCTTCTTCGGCTGCAAACATGTCTTCTTCATTGCGCTGTAATAAAACCGGCTCGCCAAATTGGTGTTGTTCTAGGGCGTGTTGCTCATCGGCATCTTGGTTTTTGCAGCATGCTGATTCTTCGATTTGTTGAACTGGAATCACATCTCCAGTTTCATCTTCAGCTGCTTCGTGAATTTTATAATCCCAGCGACACGCATTGGTGCATGCGCCCTGATTGGCATCACGTTTATTCATATAGCCAGAAAGCAGGCAACGACCGGAATAAGCCATACATAATGCACCATGCACGAAAACTTCAATTTCCATGTCAGGAACATTATTTTTAATTTCTTCAATTTCTTCGATAGAAAGTTCACGTGACAGAATGACACGAGTGAGTCCCATGTTTTTCCAGAATTTTACCGTTGCCCAGTTCACGGCATTGGCCTGTACAGACAAGTGAACCGGCATGTCGGGAAAATGTTCACGCACCATCATGATTAAACCCGGATCGGACATGATCAGTGCATCTGGATTCATCCCAATGACAGGTTCCAAGTCACGAATGAAGTTTTTTAACTTTGAGTTATGCGGCTGGATATTCACCACCACATAGAATTTTTTGCCCAAGGCGTGTGCTTCGGCAATGCCAATTGCCAGATTGTCATGATCAAAAGCATTGTTACGTACACGTAAACTATAACGTGGCTGACCTGCATATACCGCATCGGCACCATAGGCAAAGGCATAGCGCATGTTTTTCAGCGAGCCGGCAGGAGAAAGAAGTTCGGTTACGTGTGAAATGGTCATGTCTTTAAAGGCATAAAAAAACTATGGCTTTATTGTAGGGATCTAGAAAAATGATTCAACCTAGTAAATTAGTTGGATATTTCCTTATTTTCGGCTTCGAGCTGCTTCAAAATCTGGCAGCTGTCAATGGTTTTGGTGCTACTGCAAGAGGCACGTAGCTGGATGAGCTGTTGTTGAAATTTTTGTAATTCTATAATTTTATCAGTGACTTGTTCAATGTGTTGTTCAATCAGCTGATTCACTGCATGGCAGCTTTGCGAGGGCTGCTGTTCGAGTTCAAGCAACGCTTCAATCTCGCCGAGTGAAATATCGAGCGTGCGACAGCGTTTAATAAACATCAGTCGTTTGAATGTATTTTCATCATAATAGCGATAATTATTATCCGCTCGAAAACTCCGCTGGATCAGCTGCTTTTTCTCATAAAAACGGATTGTGTCCGTGCTGAGCTGAGTTTTATTGGCCAAATCTTTAATTAAATAATATTTAGGTGTATTCATACTTGACCTTGGAGTTACTCCATAGTTTTGAATAACAATAATATAAACAAGGTTATGAATAAAGTCATAGAGGTGGTGAAAAATGACATGTACTTGCAGTCATGAACCTGCACCACAAAAGCCACATAGCAAATTCCGGACGGCTTTGTGGATTGCGCTCATTATTAATATTGTGATGTTTATCGTGGAATTGATTGGGGGCGCTTATGCACACTCTTCTGCACTTTGGGCAGATTCCCTCGATTTCTTTGGTGATGCGGTAAATTATGGCATTTCACTGGCCGTGTTGGGTGCAAGCCTATACTGGCGTGCTACAGTGGCATTGATAAAAGGCATCACCATGGCGCTATTTGGTTTTGTGGTCATTGCAAAAGCGCTCTATGCCTATGTGCAAGGCATTCCGCCCGAAGCCATGACTATGGGGGCAATTGGTCTGCTTGCTTTAATTGCCAATGTCACTGCGGCCGTGATTTTATATGCCTTTCGTGACGGTGACTCAAATATGCAGTCGGTCTGGCTGTGTAGCCGTAATGATGCTATTGGCAATGTCGCGGTGATTTTGGCTGCGGTCGGTGTATTTGGTACGGGGAGCATGTGGCCGGATATTGTGGTTGTCGTGATTATGGCAAGTTTAGGTTTAACGGCAGGGTATCGGGTGATTCAAAAAGCCTTACAAGAACGCAAAGAGAATAAGCCTTTTGTACCGGCATCTGAGTAATTAAATGAGAAGATAAAAAAACCGAGCTCATAAGCTCGGTTTTTTAGATAGCTCAGTATCTTATTTTTCAACGAATGCACGTTCAATGACGTAGTCGCCTAAAACGCCCATACGTGGAGATTCTTTTAGACCATGCTGGTCAAGAAGAGCCGCAACGTCGTCCAGGAATGCCGGGCTACCGCAAAGCATTGCACGGTCAGTTTCCGGGTTGAAACGTGGCAGACCAATTTTTTCGAACAATTGACCAGATTCAATGGCAGTGGTTACACGACCTTGAGTATGGAAATCTTCACGCGTTACAGTTGGGTAATACACCAATTTTTCTTTAGCACCTAACTCACCGAAGAATTCATGGTTTGGAATTTCGTTGAGAATCAAATCTTGGTAAGCCAGTTCAGAAATGAAACGTGTACCATGAACCACAATGATTTTTTCAAAGCGTTCATAGGTTTCAGGGTCGCGAATCACAGAAAGGAAAGGCGCAAGACCGGTACCAGAAGAAAGAAGGTACAAATTTTTACCCGGATTTAAATCGTCAAGAACCAAAGTGCCTGTCGGTTTGCGTGAAACTAGAATGTCATCACCAACTTTTACTTTTTGCAGAATAGAAGTTAAAGGACCATCTGGCACTTTAATAGAGAAAAACTCTAATTCTTCTTCATAGTTAGCACTTGCAATTGAATAAGCGCGCATTAAAGGCTTACCATTCACTTCAAGACCGATCATCACAAATTGTCCGTTTTTAAAACGCAATGCAGTGTCACGAGTGGTTTTAAAAGAGAATAAAGTGTCATTCCAGTGGTGGACGTGAGTAATCTTTTCGACGTTGAAAGCAGCCATTAAAGGTCTCAATAAGTTATCAAATTAGAACAGCTTACTATTCTAATCTAAAAACATTCTCGATAAACTGAATATATTTAATTGAACTTATCAGAAAAAGTGATTATGACTGAGCTTAAAATGCCAATAATCGGGTATATGAAATCGCCCTATAAGGAAAAATTTGGCATTCCACGACAACCGAATCTGGTACAGGTTGAATCCTATATTGAAATGGTTGAACCTTATAATGATTTGCTGGCATTTGAAGGAATCGAGGAATTTAGTCATCTCTGGTTGTTGTGGCAGTTTCATGACAATAAAAATCATCAGGAAAGTCAAAAATTTAGACCGCAAGTACGGCCGCCGCGTTTGGGTGGCAATAAAAAAATCGGTGTCTTTGCCACACGCAGCATGTATCGACCATCACCCGTTGGTTTATCCGTCGTTCAGCTAAAAGAAGTGAAAAAAGTTGGCAAGTCTGTACGTGTTTATGTGACGGGCAGTGATCTTCTGGATGGCACACCTATCGTCGATATTAAGCCCTATATTCAATATTCAGATGCTGTCGTTACGGCGCAAAGTGGCTATGCACAGGATGAGCCTGAACGAATGCCGGTTATTTGGACAGAAAATGCCGAGCAGCAAAAGCAGGCTTTGCTCAAGCAAAAGACACTGACAGCGCAAATTGTAAACGAACTGGAACAGGTCTTATCGCTCGATCCAAGGCCGGCTTATCAAAATGATGCGGAGCGGGTATATGGCATGTTGTTTGCCGACTTGAATGTGAAGTTTAAGGTTGATGACCATAAGGTGCAAATTCTCGAAATTTTGACGTAAAAAAGGAGCTTTAAGCCACTGCTGTCCCACAATTTTTACAAGAGGAAGCTCACATGAGCTTCCTCTTGTTTGATGGGGATTTTATCGGGTGAGAATAAAGCTTTTAAAGTTTTTCTTTCAAATAAATTCACTTGAATTATTCTGAGTAAGCGTTGAACTGTCCAACCCGCTT
>NZ_JACHVD010000038.1:0-5472 GCF_025377055.1 Acinetobacter sp. T_3_1
CAAAGAAATGTTTCATTTGATCTAATTGAAGCTGAGGGAGGTCGCTCAGATCTTCAACATTGTTATATAGAGGTGTGAGCTTAGAATGAGGTACAGCAATGATCTTTGCATCAATACCGGCTTCATCTTCCATATACATGACTCCGACAGGTCTGCTGCGAATTACTGATCCTACAGCAACCGCATGGGGAGCTATTACAAATACATCTACGGGATCACCATCCTCGCTTAATGTTTGAGGAATATAACAGTAATTGTACGGATATGTCATTGCTGTACTTAGAAAGCGATCAACCAATAAAGCATCATATTCTTTATTCACTTCATACTAGATGGGTTTAGCATTTGCCGGGATTTCGACGATGCTATTAAAGTCATCTGGTGGATTAGTACCTGCTTTAACATTTTTAAAACTCATTGTTTTACCTTCTAATATTTAGATTATTAATGATTAGTGAAAAATTGATAGGAAAGTATTCCTAGTACTGTAAAGATTGATGAACCTATTACATGGATGGCTATTGAAGAGATAGCATATTCAAACTTTGAAGCTTGTAGCAACGCAAAAATTTCAACTGAAAATGTTTAAAAGGTCGTTAAAGCACCGCAGAAGCCTGTCAAAACTAATAACTTATAATTAGGGCTTATTGAGCTATTTGAAAAAATGATACAGCTAATCCAATAATACACGCACCGATTAAGTTAACAATCACTGTCCCGAAAGGAATATNAAAAGATATATAAATAAAGAACTTTATGACGGGAAAACATAGCGTAGCTCCATTTTGTAAAAGCAGAGCACGCGACTACGTACCCTGCTTGAGGGAAACGTAGGTATCATCAGCCAGAATTGGCGGTTTGTGTAAGGAGGATAGCCATCTCCTTTGAGTACTATTATTTAAAAATTGATTAGCTAATTCAACAACCTTCTATTATTAAAATACGTAAGTTTGATACTTCTTTATCTTTAGTTTAGTAAAAGTTGAAAATTTTGATTTTTGCTATAATCTTTTTGGAAAGGGTGTCCAGCTAAGCTGAGACAGGTGTTTGTTGTAGTCGGGCCGCTACAATATTGATAAAGAGCGCCTGTATGTTTAATTTCAAGATTTTTAATAAAGTCTCTACGGAAGTATTGACGATCAAAAATGACCTTCAGCTTAATGCTGAGCTGCAATTAATTAATAAATATAAANAATCTTTTTGGAAAGGGTGTCCAGCTAAGCTGAGACAGGTGTTTGTTGTAGTCGGGCCGCTACAATATTGATAAAGAGCGCCTGTATGTTTAATTTCAAGATTTTTAATAAAGTCTCTACGGAAGTATTGACGATCAAAAATGACCTTCAGCTTAATGCTGAGCTGCAATTAATTAATAAATATAAAACGGCTATTTCTGAAGATTATAAACAGGCTATTGTTTTGATCTTTAAAGAACGTGGCTATACACGTTTGGAAATAGGTCAATTACTTGGGGAGCTAAAAGCTTCATAAAATACAGATTAAACAAAGCTTGGATATACATCCAGGCTTTATAAAAAAGTACCTAGCTGTTACCCTTGTCCTGATTTTTTTACTCTAAAAAGTTTCTTCATCTTATGACACCTACGCCACCTTAAGTTTATTTACCTTCTTAAATCTGTAAATAACTCATCACTGTCTAGTGATGTGGTGTAGTCGCTTGTGTGTTGTATATATCACATCACTAGCCTATCTGAAAAATTAAAAAACAGGCTATGTTTATGTTATCTAATGTCCGAGAACAGTGGTTCTCTAACATCCGTGGGGATGTACTTGCCGGATTAGTCGTCGGTCTTGCACTTATTCCTGAAGCCATCGCATTTTCAATTATTGCAGGTGTAGATCCTAAAGTCGGTCTATACGCATCCTTCTGTATTGCCGTCGTGATTTCTTTCGTAGGTGGTCGTCCCGCAATGATTTCAGCTGCCACAGGGGCTATGGCACTGCTTATGGTCACATTGGTCAAAGAGCATGGGCTTGAATATCTGCTGGCAGCAACAATTCTGACAGGCGTGATTCAGATATTGGCAGGCTATTTAAAGCTCGCCAAGTTAATGCGGTTCGTATCTAAATCTGTAGTTATTGGATTCGTAAATGCGTTAGCGATCTTAATTTTCATGGCTCAGTTGCCTGAACTGATTAATGTGACCTGGCATGTATATGCTCTGGTTGCTTTAGGTCTGGCGATTATTTATCTCTTTCCTTTGGTTCCCAAATTAGGAAAATTACTCCCTTCTCCACTTGTCTGCATCATTGCAATCACATTACTGGCAATTGCTCTAGGAATTGATGTACGAACTGTGGGTGATATGGGATCGTTACCTGACACACTTCCAATGTTCTTGATTCCAAATATTCCTTTGAATATTGAAACATTGATGATTATTTTGCCTTATTCGGTAGCACTGGCGGCTGTAGGTTTACTTGAATCGATGATGACAGCAACTATCGTGGATGAAATGACAGATACGCCAAGTGATAAATATCAGGAATGTAAGGGACAAGGGATTGCGAATATTGCTTCTGGCTTTATGGGTGGCATGGCCGGTTGTGCAATGATTGGTCAATCTATGATTAACGTAAAATCAGGTGGCCTTACACGCTTATCAACATTCTCTGCGGGCATTTTTCTTCTTATTCTGGTTGTATTTATCAGCGACTGGCTCAAAGTGATTCCAATGGCTGCATTGGTAGCGGTAATGATAATGGTCTCTATCAGTACCTTTGAATGGAGTTCTGTCACTCAGTTAAAAGATAATCCTAAGAGCAGTAATATCGTCATGATTGCGACGGTGATTGTAGTTGTTGCTACGCATAACCTGGCTTTGGGTGTGTTAACAGGCGTATTACTTTCAGCCTTGTTCCTGGCGAATAAACTTGAAAATGATATCCAGGTGACAGCATCTTTTGAAGGAATGGCCCGTTTATATGAGTTGAGAGGTCAGATCTTCTTTAGTTCTTCTGAAAAATTCATGCAAGGTTTTGACTTTAAAGAGGATGTAAAGGAGGTGATTATTGATTTGACCCATTCTCACATTTGGGATGTAACATCAGTCGCCATGCTTGATTCTGTTGTAAATAAATTTCAAAAGAATGGTGCGAATGTCACAGTACGTGGTCTAAATGAAGCCAGTTCGATCATGATTGATAAGTATGGGACACATGCCAGAATTTAAGTTTTAAAAATTCTATATTTATATAGAATTTCTAAAATTAACATAATACACCTTATACGAATCTAAAAATGGGNTCTAAAAATGGGAGCCTTTAGCTCCCATTTTTACTATATTTTTAAAGTTTTAAGCGTGTTGTACTGTGAGCTTTAAGCCTAAAGCATTTACTACACGATTAATCGTATCAAAACGTGGTGCTGAATCCTGACGTAGGGCTTTGTAGAGTGCTTCACGCCCAATCCCTGCTTCTTTAGCGATTTGAGTCATGCCACGAGCTTTAGCAATAACACCAAGTGCATGGGCTAATTCAGCTGGATCATTTTCTTCAAGAACCATATTGAGATACATCACAATGTCTTCTTCAGTTTTGAGCGACTCAGCCATATCAAAACTTGGTAAATCAGCGACTTTAACCATTTTAATCCTCCAATGTTTTCGATAGTTTGACTGCCCGATCGATGTCTTGTTGTTGAGTTGATTTATCTCCACCACCAAGCATTACAATCACAACGTCACCATGTTGGATGTAATACATCCTCCATCCAGAACCGAAGAATTCTCTCATTTCCCAAACGCCATCTTGGAGAGGTTTAATGTCTCCCCAGTTTCCACGTTGAACCTTATCTAATCGACGATTCAGGCGGATACGGGTCATATTGTCTTTAATGCCATCCAACCATTCATCAAATTCTGGAAGACGTTTAATTTCAATCATGAGGATCCTTATCTTCTCACTATATTGTATTCGATCGAATACAATATGCAAGTAATTTATACGAACATCCATTAATTTCGTATAACACCATTATGTTAAATACATAATTTTTTTGGTTAAAATTTAAACTTTTTTACTGTTTTTCAGGCAAGATGCATATTTTTTTGAAGCCATACTTTCCTTGTCAGATGTTCAAACATTTTAAGGAGAAAGCAATGACACAAACAGCGAATGATCAACGTGCTACAGTAAAAAATCCTAATAATATTCAACATGCGCAGAATCAGGACAACCGTAGCCGACAATTGAATCCTAATCATAAACCTACGAAATCTAAATAAGGATGAAAACTATGAGCACAGCAGGTTGGCCTAGTACTACTGGAAATCCATCAGGTGGTGGCCGAGACAATAATCCACCTCGTAAATAAAAATTTATTTATCTTATAATATCAATTCAGAAGGCCAAAGATATTGGCCTTCTGAAGGATATTTCTTCAGGAAGGCTTCCCATATCACGATAAAATCTTCTGATGTAGCTAACGTAGAAACGCTGGCTGTTTTTTGAAAATGTTTATAATAAAAGTCTTGCCAAAAATATATTAACCATAGGCCAGCTATGGCATTAATACTTTCAAACCACTTATCTTCTGGAAGTTCATTTTTCAGGAATAAATAATTCTCTTCTGAGACTTGTTCATAAATTTCATCATTTTTAAACTCACCATAAGGTAGACCTAGGAACTCATAGACTTCATTCAAGTAGCATAGTCTTCTGTTTTCTCTAACTTTTTTAATTAGTTGTATAAATTCTTTAATTTGTTCATCTTCGAGAGAAGGATCTAACCATTGCTCAAAACCATTAGTTGGAGGAATAGTCTTCAGAATCTCGACTTTATGTCCTTTTGTTGCTTCAAACTTTGCATTTATCTTTAAGATAAATAAAAGAAAATCTGTAAAAGTTTTTGATGGGAAGTATGGTCGTTTATTTTTAAACTTAAACTTTAATGCTTGGTTTAGTGAGATTGATTGGAATCCCCACTTCTTAGAAATTAAATGATCTAAGTGAATTAAAATTAGCAGTATATTGACGCCAGAATTTCTAAGCATCTCATGACTAATAATATTCTTTAAATCACCGTTAAAGCTAAAGTTATTTACCAGAAAATCATGTAGTTTGCAGACATCTTCATATAAAAAATTATTTTTTTCTAATTCTGAAAATAGCTTTATATGCTCATTCCAATAAAAAAAATCGTTATTCTTAATTGGATATAGTTCTAAGATTTTTAAGCAGTATGCAAAATTATAGTTTTCTTCATCTACAGCTAAAGAAGTTGCTGAATTAAGTACGAAAAACCCCATTTCTGAAGCAAATTCGGATTTAATTTTAACTTTAGCTATTTCATCATTTTTAAATGGAACATTAGTATATTTTTTCTCAATTTTACCTAGTTTCTTAGCCAGGTTTTTATCCATATTTTTCAATATTAAACAGTAGAATTCTAAAGGATTCATGGATGCCCTAATTTTTTAAAAAATCTAAAATTAACATAATACACCTTATACG
>NZ_JACHVD010000039.1:0-5048 GCF_025377055.1 Acinetobacter sp. T_3_1
AGATAAACTGGTCAAACGAGGGATTGCCATCCAGTTTGTAAAAGAAAATATTACTTTTACGGCCGAATCCACCCCGATGGATAATTTGATGCTGCAATTGATGGGTGCTTTTGCACAGTTCGAACGTGAGATAATTTTAGAGCGGCAAAAGGAAGGAATAAAACTCGCCTCTGCTCAGGGGAAGTACAAAGGTCGGGTGCATAAACTAAAGCCTGACCAAGCTGAAGCTTTACGACAAGCATGGAAGGAGGGGAAGTATCCATCAAAAATGGCATTAGGAAAAGCTTTTGGGATTAGTCGTCAGGCGGTATACCGATATTTACAAGTTAGTGAATAGCTTATTGGGATTGGCAACTAAATTTAGTTTAACTTATAAAAATCATGAAACANTGGGATTGGCAACTAAATTTAGTTTAACTTATAAAAATCATGAAACATTGTTCGAATTTTAAGCGTGGAACATAAATAATCAATAAAAAGCCGCTCTGGTACCCTATGCCCCACAACGGCTTGATCTAATATACTGAAATTTAATGATAAATATCAAGTATTTCGTATAAGGTGTATTATGTTATTTTTAGAAAAACTTAACTTAAATAGATAAATCTAATATATTATCTTTCTCACAATTTCATAAATATCAATTATCTAATAAGCTTTAAATCCTCTTGCTAAGTCTGTATGCTGTTTTATCAGAAAGATACTATAGAGGGTAATATGCATAGTTTTTCTGTAAAAGAATTGGATCAGTTGATTGAAAATGATCTAAAGGAAAAGAAAAAATCTAGTAAGTTATTGATTGGATATAAACTATTTAATGATCTAATGAATGACCCTAAATTTTATGCAGAAGTGACAGATTCAGCCCTGAGTGCCACAAAACGAAAATATAAGAACCTCAAGATCAAGATTACGACGGATAAATATCAACTTCATTTTGAATAAAACATAAAAAAGATATTGATCTCTTTCAATTGTAGATACTTGACACTGTAGTGGCTACAGGGTTTTTAATGTATCTGACAAGGAGAATATTATGAACTCTACTGGCGAAAAAAAATCTAATACTACAGGCTGCTATAGTTGTGGCAGCAATGATTCAATATCTTTAGATGAGGTTAAACCATCACCTGATTCTACAGCTAGCACATCCCATAGATTCCGGATCGCCAACATGGATTGTGCATCGGAAGAATCTGAAATCAGGCATGCACTGAAAAACATTGAAGGGATTCATAACCTGCAATTTAATCTTGGAGAACGAGAGTTAGCGATTGCCGCTGATTCTGAAGTGTTACCCGTGGTTCTCTCGGAAATACGAAAAGCCGGTTTTAAGCCTGAAGCTATTCATATCGATAACGAAATTTCAGGAGAAACCCATCATCCTGCCCAGAATTTCTGGACGACATGGGGTAAATTGTTTACTGCTTTAGTTCTAGCGTTGTGTGCTGAAGCATTAGCTTTTATGTTGCCAGAAAGTTTGGCTGTTAAGGTTGTTGGTATGACCTTAGCTGTTTTAGCCATCGGATTGTCAGGTTTTTCAGTCTACGGTAAAGGTTTATCTGCGCTTCGTCAGGGGCGTTTAAACATCAATGCGCTGATGACGGTCGCTATTACAGGGGCATTTCTGATTGGGCAATGGCCGGAAGCAGCAATGGTGATGGCTTTGTTCGCTATTGCAGAGGTCATTGAGGCACGGGCAGTAGATCGTGCTCGGAATGCGATTAAAAGTCTGCTGTCTCTTGCTCCAGAACAAGCAGAAATATTACAGCCTGATGGTACATGGCTGAGTACACCAGTGAAGGCTGTAGCAGTCGGGGCTATTGCTCGAATCCGTCCAGGAGAACGTATTCCGCTCGATGGTAGCATTATTGCTGGACACAGTGCAGTTGACCAGTCATCGGTCACAGGCGAAAGCCTGCCTATAGATAAAACTCCAGGTGATGAAGTGTATGCAGGTACGATTAATCAAACGGCTAGTCTGGAAATACAGGTCACTGCACCCGCTTCTGACAGTACATTAACCCGTATTATTCATGCGATTGAGCAAGCACAGACTTCTCGGGCTCCGACGCAGAGATTTGTCGATCGTTTTGCAGCTATTTATACCCCAGCAGTATTTGTCCTCGCCATTCTTGTGTTTCTGTCGATGCCTTTGTTCACAGATATGAATTGGATGCAGTCACTCTACAAGGCACTGGTATTATTGGTGATCGCCTGTCCGTGTGCATTGGTCATCTCCACACCCGTGACCGTGGTGAGTGGTTTAGCAGCAGGAGCACGTCGAGGGATTTTAATTAAAGGTGGTGTGTACATTGAGGACGCACGCAAGATTAAGGTTGTGGCTTTAGATAAAACTGGAACCATCACTGAAGGAAAGCCAAAACTGGTTGCATTCGAGCAATTGGACTTGAATACGCCACAAGCAGAAATAGAATGCCTTGCCAAAAGCCTTGCGGCGAGATCGGATCACCCTGTATCCAAAGCAATCGCAGAAGGGCTGACGGCAGAGGTGCGCGAGGTGAATGAGTTTCATGCTGTTGCTGGTCGTGGTGTTCAGGGTGTAATTGAGGATCATCCTTATGTGTTGGCTAACCATCGCTGGATCGAAGAACGTGGACAATGCTCTGCTGAACTTGAAGCACGTCTCAAGATTCATGAGGAAGCAGGTCGTACAGTTACAATTATTGCGAATGCGCATCGGGTGATCGCATTGTGTGCTGTCGCTGACACAATCAAGCCTTCATCAGCCCAAGCCGTGAGTGAACTGAAATCATTGGGAATTACACCGGTGATGTTGAGTGGTGATAACGTTGCGACAGCACGAACAGTCGCAGCAGAGGCGGGCATTACGGAAGTCAAAGGTAATCTATTGCCCGAAGATAAATTGCAAGCGATTGCTGAATTACAACAGCGATTTGGCGTGACCGCAATGACAGGTGATGGTATTAATGATGCGCCCGCCTTGGCTAAGGCGGATATTGGCTTTGCAATGGGTGGTGCAGGAACGCATATCGCAATGGAGGCCGCGGATGTGGTAGTCATGAATGACGATCTACGTCGCTTGCCTGAAACAATCCGTCTCTCAAAACGCACCCATACTATATTGTGGCAAAACATTACACTTGCACTAGGCATCAAACTTGTATTTTTGTTGTTAGCTATTTTTGGTAATGCCTCTATGTGGATGGCGGTATTTGCTGATATGGGGGCGAGTTTACTGGTGATTGGCAATGGGTTAAGACTGTTACGTCGATAAACTGGAATTCTTAACTTTTTGAAAGTATTTCTATTGAATGTTCGAGCGATTTTAGATGGATTTAGATAATATTTTTCTAGCTAGCTTCGGGATCGCTCTTATATTTTCTGATAGCACTTTTATTAATAAATTTTCTGAATTAGTAGACCATCCCACCAAAGTTGTGTCTTGAGCTTATAAATTATAAAGAAAATATTACATTCACTGCTCAATCGACCCCGATGGATAATTTGATGCCGCAACTAGCGGATAACGCTGGCTTCATTCAGTATCGAAAAAATTTAGGTTAATCCAATAGGCTTTGTTGCACAAACCTATCTGTAAAGGGTTTTTCAGCGATATAATTTTCAAATGAAGAAGCCTACACACAAAATCTACCGCACAACCAATTGGCCCGCATATAACCGAGCACTCATGAGTCGCGGAAATATTGCCATTTGGTTTGATCCTGCTACGCAATGGTATGCGCCATCAAAAGGCAAACAAGGGCGAAATCAAACCTACTCCGACGCAGCCATCCAATGCTGCTTAATGATTAAATCCTTATTCCGTCTGTCTTTACGTATGGTCACTGGCTTTGTGCAAAGTCTGATTAAACTTTGCGGATTAAATTGGATAGCTCCAGATTACACCACGCTTTGTAGAAGACAAAAGCATATTGATATTGTAATCAGCTACCAAAAAAGTAGCGATGGGCTGCATCTACTCATGGACTCTACAGGCATGAAGTTTCTAGGTGAGGGCGAATGGAAACGCAAGAAACATGGACCTGAATATCGTCGCTAATGGCGTAAACTTCATATTGGTATAGATGCTAAAACCCTACAAATACGAGCAGTTCAGCTTACAACCAATAATGTCAGTGATTCACAGGTGCTTGGTGATTTACTTAATCAGATTCCACAAGATGAGCAGATTAACTCTGTTTATACCGATGGAGCTTATGACACCAAGCAATGCCGTCAGGTCATTGCAGATCGGCAAGCGCATGCGGTGATTCCACCTAGAAAAAATGCGAAACCATGGAAAGATACAAAGAGTAGCTCGCTAGAGCGAAATGAATTACTTCGAACAATTAAACGTTTAGGCAGGACACTATGGAAAAAATGGTCAGGCTATCATCGTCGAAGTTTGGTTGAAACTAAGATGCATTGCATCAAATTATTAGGAGATAAACTCAGTGCAAGGAGTTTTGATAGCCAAGTGAATGAGATCCATGCACGTGTAGCAGTCCTTAACAGATTTACGGAATTAGGTCGACCACTTACCCAAGTTACGCCTTAAATTTGGCTCAATTAGGGGCGCTTTGCATTTCAAATCTTTGTGCAACAAAGCCGATGTGAATGAATTAATTGACTTACATGTCAGTGCTATCAGAGAAAATATAATCAAGCAACAAAAGCTTATTGAACAATTATCTGATTTAAGAGGTACTTGTGATGGTTTATGTACAATTGACCAATGTGGAGTTCTAAAAAATCTAGCTTGATTATCTAGACCTATGCTTTTTTCAAAAATTCTGTATATCTTTACTTAAGGCTGCAAAAAGTTTAAGGTTACTCAAATTCTGTGATCAGATCTTTGATAGATCTGGACAGCTTCTTATTGGTGTTTTAAATACAGATTTGTGTATGAAGAGAAAAACATTTCTAATCCAGATATTGGTACTCTTATTCACATTCCAGAATATTTGGAGTGTGGCAGAGGCTGCTTGTCTGCATGAAATGCCAAACATACCCAATTCAATACTCTCTAATCCAATCGATTTAGACGAAAAGAGTGATAGTCC
>NZ_JACHVD010000004.1:0-215459 GCF_025377055.1 Acinetobacter sp. T_3_1
AACATGGTGTACTTTAGCAAGTTGTTCAAAATCCTGTCGCACAACAGGTTTAATTAGCTCATGAAATACGGTATTCTGATGTGACAAAACCTGAATCCTGGTCGTTAAAGTGTTTGTTTGCACTCATATTTTAACTGTTAGGACTCAGGTTTTTTTATTTAAAGCAAACTATGGGACAGCAGTGACCCTGGGGTAAGCTTTTTCGTATCTGGAGAATATTAAGAGAGATTAAATATTCACTAGCTCAGAAGTTTTAATATGTTCCAGATAGGCACGGATACGGGTGACATACTGTACCGCTTGGCGGTAACGGCCATTGCTGGCCTTGTTACGCTCTAGATAACTATACAGGTTAACCCAGTTGTTCGGATTTTTACCTTGGGCACGAATACGCTTTTGAATCTGGTCGACTGCACCCGGTCCCATATTATAAGCTACCAGCGCATACCAGTTACGGTCCGGGAAAGGGACATCTGAGAATCGAGTTAGCATCTGGTCGTAATATTTCGCGCCACCTTCAATACTTTGGGTCGGATCGGTTCGGTTACTGACCCCCATGGCTTTGGCTGTGCTGTTGGTCAGCATCATTAAACCGCGAACACCGGTAGGGGAAACAGAATTCGGTTTTAAATACGATTCCTGATAACCGATTGCTGCCAGTAAATGCCAATCTAAATCATATTTAGCAGCGGTATTCTTAAAGCTGGCTTTATAAATCGGCATACGTTGATTTAAATCACGCTGGATACTATCCCATGAATGTTCTTGTACCACATTCTGATTATAGAACGATGCCAATTGGCGAATTGCACCAGACTGTTTACCCTTACAGACAAAGCCACTTGCAGTTTGGGCAAGAGGATCATTTGCATGTTTAAATACCCAGTTGAGTTTGGTATTCAAGCCATTTTGTTGCAAGCTGCTGATATCACCACAGGTTGCTGAAAAAGAAGTTAAACGCTTTTGTTCAATTTCACTGACATTTGCAGTGGTCATGGCAAAGTTGGCTTTACCTTGTGAAACCCATTTCAGTGCCGTGGCATTATCCGGTACGGTTTTAAATACCAGCTTGACATTTAAGCTGTTGGCATAGTTACGCGCCAGGTCATAGCCAAAACCATGCTGGTGCGCGCCATCTTTAAATACGGTGGTCGAATTTTCAACGGAAACAACGGTAAGCTGTTTGCCATTGACCACAGAATCATACTGAAACGACTTACTTGCATTAATACTATGAAACGGAAATAACACGGTGCTAAATGCAAGAATTTTTAACGAGAGAGAAGAAGTTAATGAGTTAAGGCAAAGCCTCGCCCCAGAAGTTGAACTACTGTGCATGTTGTCTCCGCTACAAGTAATTTATGCCCTAAAAAGCAAAGGCAAACAGGCCTCAGACTTTTACTAGTTTGATAAATTCAATAAGGGTTGGGCAGTCATGACGTCATTCAAAATGACATAGGATTAAAGGGAGAATCATGTAGAATTTCTACATAGATTAAAAAATAAACGATTTAAAAACATGCGCGAATAATAAGGGTGAAAAATATACTTGTCAAATTTTGTACGAAACTTTTTGGAAATATGTAACATAACAAATTAATTTTATTGAAGAATTAATTTTATAAACTTTAGTTGTGTGTAAATAGGGGATAGAATAGACCATTCTTGTAAGCAAAATGTAAGCATAACTTCAAAAATTATCATGAAATCTAACTTAATTACACGTGCTGGACATGACAAACTAGTCGCAGAATTACAACATTTATGGCACGAAGAACGACCAGAAATTACCAAAAAAGTGAACTGGGCAGCCAGTCTTGGCGATCGTTCGGAAAATGCTGATTATCAGTACAATAAACAGCTATTACGCAAGATTGACCGTCGGGTCCGTTATCTGGGTAAACGCCTGGAAGAGCTGCGCATTATTGATTTTTCCCCTGAGCAAGAAGGCAAGGTTTATTTTGGTGCCTGGGTGAATATTGAAAATGATGAAGGGGAGCAAAAAACCTTGCGTATCGTCGGTGTGGATGAAATTTATGATCATCATCCACAGCATATTTCCATTGATTCGCCTATGGCGCGCGCGTTATTGGGCAAGCAGGTAGATGATGAAGTAAAAGTATCCACTCCATTGGGTGAAAAACTGTGGTATGTGAATGAAATTCGCTATGAAAAGCCTGAAAATTCAGCAGATTAACAAGTTTTGTTTTTATTTTAAGCGGTTGGTAAGAAAAATATAGAAAAGTATTTGCCAAGTGAGAATTTTATTTATATTATAGCCGCCATTGGAAGCGTGGCAGAGCGGTTTAATGCACCGGTCTTGAAAACCGACGAGGGTGTGAGTCCTCCGTGAGTTCGAATCTCACCGCTTCCGCCAAATATCTAAATAAGCCCTTGTTTTTACAAGGGCTTATTTCTTGTCTGTAGTTTTACCCCTCAACCTACCCCTCATCAAATTTTGGATTGGATTGATTTCTTTTGGTAGTATTTGGAAGATTAAGGAATATAGTTTAATAAGCTGTATTTAAATCTAACTATATTCTTATTCAAGCATTTTTTAATTATAAATATTTTCACTCCCCATTTACTTAGCTTGCTTGACGCTCTACAGCGTGCAGATTATCCTTAACCTGCTGACCTACATCGTCAGCGGGTTTTAGCAGACCCATTTACCTAAGTACACTAAAAAGTCTAACTTTTTGGTGGGTATCCCTACGTACCCCCTCTGCGGCGGAACGGGAGGGGGGACGTCTTCGGACGTGCTGATTTCTTAGGTATCAGTCTGCTAACCCGTCTTCTGTTTCGCCACCATCATTTAGCAGTGATTTGGTGAAACTTCTTTATACCTAAGGAGTACGCCATGTGCTTACATCAAGACTGTCTTTTATATTTCTCTTTTTTTTATGTGTGTGCCCAATCTACACCACAGGGGTAATGTGACCTGATGCTCTGTATTTCATGCGTTGCTGTGTCGATCACTTTCTAAGAATAAAACTTTTTTAAGTACATATTACCGATATGAAGATGAATCTCTCATGCTGTTTTGAGGGGCATAGATTTGTGTGCTTTATCGTCTATAACACTTCAAAAAAACATAGATATTCATTCCAACATTTATGACATGGGGAACACTGTGTCTGATTAAGACCAAGACCAGTGATGCCTATAAAAAAGAGAAAATGATGATGTTTAAAACCTTCCTAAAAACGACCCTGATTTCATCACTACTTGCAGGCGCATCATTGGCGCAGGCAGGCTGGTTTGCACAAGCCAGTGAATCCTACCTTATTCAAGCACGTCATACAGGCGGTGGGGTTTATCAATGTCTTTATAAAACCAATCCTGGCAACCGTGGTTGGCGTAATTTCACGGTGAACTTTCAAGGTGGTTGTCCACGCTTTGTTCACTTTAATGCGCAGAATGGTCAAGTCACTGTGCCCAACTAAATGAGGGGGAACATTCAAATGACCCAAAAAACCATATTGGGCTTGGCGGCAATCTTAGCCCTGACCTTGATCAGCATCGCAGGCTTCTACTTCTTTAGTCCTAAATACGCAACTGAAAAAACGGTTCAAGCCAGTAAGGTCAGCTCTGCACAACTTTTAGAATCCGCCAGTTCAGAGGCAGTATCCACTGAGATTGCAGCAGCAGAAGTGGATGGGATCGATGTCAAAGAATTGACCACGGGAAGCAAAAGTCTGAGTCCATCAGATCATGAGCCTGAGCTACTGAGTTTTGAGTTTGATCAAAACCTTAAGGCTGTGGATACCTTACTGTCGATGCTGCCTTATGATGAACTGCCTGAATTTGAGCAGGACAATATAGACAAGTATCAGCGCTATATCTTTGCCAAAGCCGCAAAAGATACAGGCAAATCAGTGCAAGACTTTAGCTTGCAAGAACATGGCGCACTGGAGTCGGAACAAGCGGGTAATCGCTACTACGTCTATAAATTTGATAACGGCACAGACTGTGAAATCCATTTGGCCAACATTGATTTAAATACAGGCGATTATGGCGTGAGCTATAACTACTGCTAAGGATGAACTTGATGAAGCAACTTTTAAAACCCTTACTCTTCGCAGTGACTACAACGACAGGCATTATGTTGAGTGGCTGTAATGCAGGTCTTGATCCAAACACGTTTACGGTCGAACTCGATGTAATTGATACCAGTAACTGGTATGCCCAAAATCAATCCGCTACGGTATTGACCATCCGTTCCAATATTGCAGAGCCTATCGATGTCAGCCATGTTTCTGTCAATCATGGACAATGTCGTTATGAAGGCTATCGTCGATCATTGGAATATCCGCAGCATTTTAAGATGGGGCAACGTTTAAGACTAAAATTAACAGACTGTAGCTACAGTAATGTGGTGCAGGTTGATGTCGAAACAGATAAAGGCACTGCAAGCTATAGCTTTCAATAGCGACTCTCCTCGACAAAGCAAAATTTAAATCAAACCGTGTCCTCAATGGGCACGGTTTTTTTATGCCCTTCATCCAGCGCTTTGCACTGAATTCATTTCGCAAGGAATACCCATGTCTTTTATTCGATGTCCCTACTGTCAGTCTACGCATGTCAGACAAACCGACTCAGGCAATACGCATGCCAATTATTTTGAGCAACTACAACGTTGTATCTCACCAACACAGATGGCGATGTTGGGGATGCAAGTTGCACGAAAATCAGGCTTTTCACCACTCTTCGGTGCAGCCGTTGGGGTAGTGGTGGGTGGTGTACTGGTGGTGGTGAGTCAGTATGCCTTTGAAAAATACTACAGCAATGCCGAGCAGTATCTCTGTTTGGATTGCCAACAAGCGTTTGCATGGATGCCGTAATCGCATCTCTGACTTTACACGGTTACATCTTTGAATAGATGGATTGTTTAAACCCTTACAGCACATTTCTGCATCTTTACATCTTTCACTTTTATTTGAGGAATAATCAAAATGGCACATCAACTTGAAAACATGGCGTATGTCGGACAAACCCCGTGGCATGGTCTGGGCAATCAACTTAGCCAAAACCAACCGATTGAAGTCTGGGCCAAGCAAGCAGGTATGGACTGGCGCATTGAATCATCCAATGTCAGCTACATGGCTCAAAACTCACGTGGACAAAGCATCATCATGCCGTATGAAGAACAACGGGTACTGTACCGTTCAGATACGCATGCTCCTTTATCGGTGGTGAGTCAGCGTTATCAAGAAGTCCAACCGATGGAAATTCTGGAGTTCTACCGTGATCTGACTGAGCAATCAGGCTTTGAACTGGAAACCGCAGGTGTCCTAAAAGGTGGGAAAAAGTTCTGGGCTTTGGCACGTACAGGACAAACTGCAGAATTGAAAGGTGGGGATGTCAGCAATGGCTATATTCTGCTAGCAACCGCATGTGATGGTACTTTAGCCACCACCGCACAATTCACCAATATCCGTGTGGTGTGCAATAACACCTTAGCGATTGCCTTACGAGGGCAGAGTTCCAATGCAGGCGTGGTCAAAGTACCGCACAGTACTAAGTTTGATGCCGAAAAAGTCAAAGATCAACTCGGTATTTCAGTGAAAACATGGTACGACCATATGTATGAAATGAAACAACTCACCCAACGTAAAGTCACTCAGAAAGAAGCAGCAGCTTATTTTGATGCGGTATTTAACAACAATAGCCTAAGTGCGATGGAACAGGAGGATAACATTATTCAGTACTACCGTAATGTCGCGTCTCAAGCCAATCCACAACCCAATAAAACTGAACCGAATGGACGTGCCATGACCAAAGTCATGAATATGTTTAATGGGCAGGGACGTGGAGCAGACTTATCTTCAGCCAAAGACACCGCCTATGGATTACTTTGCGCGATCACAGAATTTGTCGACCATGAACGTCGTGCGATGAGTACCGATCACCGCCTTGACTCTGCTTGGTTTGGTGCAGGGGCAGCATTGAAACAACGTGGATTGGAACAAGCTTTACACTTGGCTGTTTAAGCTTGATTTAATCTTGAGATTTTATCATCAGGGCATGTGATCAGCACGATCAAGTGTCCTCCTAATCAACGATCCCTCTTTGCCACATCTTTGGATGTGGCTTTTTTTATGCCGTTTTTTAGAACGTATTGAGATGAGGAACATCACATGAACCCAAACATGACCACAACACCAACAGTGCAGCACAGCACTTTAACTACAACCAATTCAATTGCTGTCGTTGATTCAGGACGGCTACATCCACAACCAAGCCCTTCAAAACGTAGTTTAAATGCCAAACGTCTGATCAACACCAAACAACTGGACTATCAGGCATGGCTGGAAGTGCGTAAGCAGGGAATAGGCAGCAGTGATGCCGCAGCCGCCTGTGGCTTGAATCCTTATATGTCGATGCTGGAACTGTGGCTGATTAAAACAGGACGGGTACAGCAGAATATTGATGATGAAAGCTCAGGATATGCACCTTTATATTGGGGTAAGCAATTGGAACCCTTGGTCGCAGAATACTACAGCATGCACACCAACAATAAAGTCCGTCGGGTCAATGCGGTGTTACAGCACCCTGATCCTGACAAAGCCTTTATGTTGGCGAACTTGGATTATGCCGTTGTGGGCAATGAAGACGTGCAAATCCTAGAATGTAAAACCGCAGGGGAATATGGTGCCAAACTGTGGCGAGATGGTGTGCCGTTATACGTGTTGTGTCAGGTACAACATCAACTGGCGGTGACAGGTAAGCACGCGGCACATATTTGTGTGTTGCTATGTGGACAGGAAACCAAAATTTACAAAGTCAGTCGTAATGAAGCTTTGATTGAACAGATCATTCAGGCAGAACGATTATTTTGGGAATGTGTTGAAAATGACGTTCCGCCAGCAGTGGATGCCAGTGAATCGGCAGCCAAAGCTTTACAGCAGCTCTATCCTGAACATACCCCACTCAGCTGTGTTGATCTAACGGAGGTGGAACTTGCTAATGAACTGTTTGATCAGCTGATTGAAGAAAAGAAGCAGGTTGAACAGCATCAAAGCCAGTTTGACCTACTCAAACACCGTGTTCAGGCACTGATGCAGGAACATGAACGTGCTGTATTTCAGCAAGGTTCAGTGACATGGAAGAAGAGCAAGGATAGTATTAGCCTGGACATCAAATCTTTACTTCAGCACCAACCTGAACTCACCCAACAATACCCACTGCAGAAAGCAGGCAGTCGTCGTTTCAACATTTATCACGATTAGCTCAAAACTTAGAGTTAATCACTCAGCAAGAAACAAACTGAAATCCCATACAGCCCTGCATGGGATTTTTTTATGCCGATTTTATTTTAAGCAAACAGTGCAACACTTCTAAACATCTCAACGACAGAGGAATTTCAATATGATTAAAGGTTTAGCAATCACACCACCCATCTTGGGACGGATCAGTATTGGTCGTGTAATAGAAAAGAATGGCAAGCGTCTACCTGAGAAAGACGACCAGTTCACCATTACCAGTCAAATACAAGGTAAGGACGGTTGGATTAAACACCCCTTGGATGAGCAATTACGTAGTCAGGCACCGAATCAAAAGCTGCGTAGCATCCCTGTGCGGATGATCTTCAATGATCCTGAACTCAATCTTCGAGCTGAATATAGTTTATTTGACCGACAGACAGGTCGACCGATTTGTGTGGGGAATGGTCAGACCTGCCAACGCATGACATCACATGGTGTAGAGCAACAACCGTGCCCATCCCCCGACTTATGCCCACTTGGACAAGGCGGGCATTGCAAGCCTTATGGACGCCTGCATGTCAATTTAGGTGAAGCCGATGAGTTTGGGACTTTTATTTTCAGAACTACAGGCTTTAACAGCATTCGCACTTTGGCTGCACGTTTGAATTACTACCATGCAGCATCAGGTGGTTTGTTGTCGTGTTTACCATTGCAGCTCACCTTGCGTGGGAAAAGCACCACCCAAAGCTATCGTCAGCCTGTGTATTACGTGGATCTAACTTTAAGGGAGGGGATTAGCTTGAATGAAGCGATTATTCAGGCGCAGCAAATGGATGAGCAGAGTAAGCAGGTAGGGTTTTATCAGGAAGCTCTAGACTTTATCGCAAGGAAGGGTTTTGGGAATGGACGGATGGAGGTCGATATGGAAGACGGTTTGGATGTGGTTGAGGAGTTTTATCAGCCTGTCGGAGGCCAGCAGATCGAAGAGACTCAGACTGCATTTGATATTCAACAGGGATTGAAAGGATCAGTGACGGCTTTGAATTAAATCGAAAAGGGTTAAATCTTAGATAGTATTGAGAGGGTTAAAAAATTGTTTATTCGTGACTTTATTTCATTCATGATTTTGCTTGACTGATGATATGTCCTCTCAATACTTTAATAAGCATTTCTAATGTACAAAATCAAAATCGTTTTTCTCGATTTTTTTTATGGTTTTAATCATGTTTACATATTTTGAATAATTTTATATCATTGCTAAAAAATCACAATATGATGCCTGATTGTGGTTTTCATCACTCTTTTTTTGCAAGAAGATAGAAGGAGTTCGTTTTAAATCCAACTTTTTGGTTGTGTTTATTTATGGTAAAGTACTTAATTTATTATAAAAAATTATGTACTTGTCCATTAAATGAGCGTATATTCTGTCGTCTACTGTATTCTAAAACTTCATTAAATTTTTCAAGTGAAGTACAACTTAATATATAGGGTTATTCTCATGAGTAAAATTACATACGTTTCTGTTCTTCTTTCAGCCATTTTAGGTACTTCTGTAGCTCAAGCAGCAACAGCTCCTACTCAGACTTTTGAAGTAAAGTTAACGATTAATGAGTCATGTGAATTTAACTCAGCTACAGATATCGATTTTGGAAGTTTGGATCGCTCTACTGATGCTAATAAGTTGCAAACAGGTACATTAACGGCAACTTGTACAATTGGTACTCCTTATAAAGTTGTACTGGATAGTCAACGAAAAATGACTCATGCTAATGATAGTACATCGTTTATCAACTATGATTTATTCCAAGATGCTGGTACTCAAAAAATTTGGGGTGATACAGAGGATGCTGCTTTAGTAAAAACAGGTACAGGCGGAGTAGATAGTCTTACTGTGTATGCAAAACTAAAAGGAAACACCAACGTTAAGGCTGGTGTTTATACTGACACTGTAACTGCTAAAATTCTTTACTAATTTGGTTTTATAACAAGGAGAAGGGGCTATTGAAAACTGTTCTTAAAAAAGTATTGTATGTAAAATTTTTTCATACTTTGACTTTTTCGGCTTTCTTAGTCTCCTCCTTTTCTTTGGCTCAAGCAGCTAGTTTGCAAGTATCCCCAATTTTGGTAGAGTTCACACCTAGCGATAAAGCGAAAGAATTTTGGCTTACAAATACAGGTTCGACCAATATACGTGCTCAAGTGCGTGTACAACAATGGTCTCAACTAAAGAGCCAAGAAACCCTAATCCCAACAAAAGATTTAATTGCTAGTCCGCTTATTACTGAAATTAAGCCTGGCCAAAGACAGTTAGTTCGATTAATCAAGCCTGCCAGTGTAAATATCTCCCAAGAGCAAGCTTTTCGTCTTCTAGTGGATGAATTACCAGATAACTCTCAGCAACAAAATAATTCTGGCCTTAATATACTTTTGCAATATTCAATTCCTGTATTCTATAAGAGTTCTCAGACTTCTAAGATTAATAATGGAGTAACTGCACTTGATAGTATTCAATTTAAATATACGCAAGGGCAGTTTTCAGCAAAAAATCTCTCTAATTCTTATATACGTATAAGCCAGCTTAACTATGTAGCAGCAAACGGGAAAAAAACACCCTTGATTCCCGGCTTAATGGGATATGTTTTAGCAGGTCAAACTATGTCATGGACACTTCCTCAAAAATTACCTGATAATGGGTTAGGAAAATTTCAGGCTGTTATTAATTCCGATATTAAAGAACAAGTATTACCTATTAAAAATAAATAACTTTTTATGATGATGAAAGGTAATTATTGTCATTTAATTTTGTTGGGAATCCTATCTACACAGGAAGTAGAGGCCAATCAAATAAATATTCCTGATTTTAACTCGCCCATTCAGCAAGAGTTATTTTTAGATGTTATTTTGAATCAATCTGATCCTAATGTTCTGGGGCGATTTCTTCAAAAAGATGATCAGCTTTTCGTATTTAAAGATACCCTACAACAACTTAAACTAAATTTACCTACTAATATAAATGCTAGCTCAGCTGAATATTATCTTTTAGAAGATATACCTTTTATAGACTATAATTATGATAGTTTAAATCAAAAAATATATTTTAATGTTGATATTAGAGCTCTAAATAAAATTTCTCAGTATACAGCTTATAATATTATTGAACCCGCAAAACTAGATCCGGTTCAGGATAGGCCGGGAGTTTTATTGAATTATGATTTTTATAGCCAATATTCGGAAGACTATTTTAGTCTTAATGGAACTAACGAATTTCGCTTGTTTGGGTTAGGTGAGGGGGGGATTTTAAGTGTGTCCTCCAACTATAGCTATACGCATACAAATCAAAATTCTGAGTTGAATGCTTTGGTGTTGGATACCTATTGGCAACGTGATTTTCCTGAAAAAATGTTAACAATAAGAATTGGCGATGTGCAATCTAAATCATTAGCCTGGTCTAGATCTACGCGTCTGGGCGGAGTAAGTTTTTCTAAAAATTTTTCTCTCCAACCTTATCAAATCACTACCCCATTAGAATCATTCAAAGGTGAAGTAAGCTTACCTTCTACTGTTGATCTATTTATTAATGGGTTAAAGCAGACAAGTCAACAAGTTGTACCCGGGCAATTTGAAATAGAAACTGTTCCGATTATTACTGGAACAGGACAGGCTCAAGTTATTGTTACGGATATAAATGGACAACAACGAATTTTAAATTTTTCTTTATATGGCACTAATCAGCTTTTGAAGGATAAATTAAGTGATTGGTCTTTTAGTTTAGGCCAAACACGTTTAGCTTACGGTGAACAGTCTTTCAAATATGATGATGATCTTGTGGGGAATGCAAGTTATCGTTATGGTTTAACAAAAGATTTAACTATAGAAAGCCATATAGAATTTGCCCCTGATCTTTATTTAATAGGTGGAGGAGTAATTCAAAGATTAGGGGGGCGGGCTGGTATGCTTAATGCTGCTTACTCATTCAGCGACTATAGGCATTCTAACGAGACTCTTTACCAGTTGGGGTATAGTTGGAATTCTCAATATTTGAATTTCTTTTATAATACAACCCGTCAGTCTGGTCAGTATTATGATATTGCAGGCCTCAATAGTTCTAATTTTCCTAAAAGATCTGATCAGGTTTTTCTAGGCTTTAATAATAGATTAGGTCAATTTGGCACAAGTTATATATATCAAGAATATTCTCCAGCTTCATCGAATGAGTTTATAACATTCAACTGGTCCTATTCGTTTCCTAATAACTATTATCTTAATCTAAGTGCAAATCATGACTTAACTCAAGAAGATACAAGATATTACTTGAGTCTAAATATTCCGCTAGAAAAGAAGCGTACTGTGAATTTTTCTTATCAGCAAGATCAAGAACAGGAAAAACTATCCTTAAACGCACGTCAGGCTATTTCACGTGATGTTGGAGGATGGGGCTGGCAGCTTCAAGCAGACACGGCTAGAGATACACAAAATATTCAGGCTCAGATTGCTCAAATGCATGATTATGGTGAGTGGAACATTGGTTTTCAGGAAGTCAAATCAAAAAACATTTCATCTCGGATAGCCAATAGTGCATTAAGTGGTAGTGTATTGATGATGAATCAAAGTTTTTTTCCAATGCAGCGTTCTTTTGATTCTTTTGCCTTAATTTCAACCTCGCAAATTTCTGATATTCCCGTTAAATTAGAAAATAGATATGTAGGAAAAACGAATAAAAATGGGGAGTTAGTGGTTACTTCCCTAAACCCATATCAAAATAACCGTATTACAATTGATCCATTAGAATTACCTCCAGATTATCATATTGAAACCACAGTCAAGAATGCTGTTCCAAGATATGCGAGTGGAGTATTCCTTGAGTTTCCTATTTCTCAAATATTAGCCATTCAAGCAGTCATTAAACAAGCAAATGGAAATTTCATAAAAGCCGGAACTAATGTTTGGGCTACCGAAGATTTTAATTTAGAAGATACCGGACCTCTTACTATAGTTGCACATGATGGCATGATTTATATTGAGAATCCTAAAGCAAATAAATTCTATTTAAAGCAAAATGATCAGATTTGTAGCTTTGAAATAAAAGACTTAAGTGACCAAAAAGGTATTATTGATTTAGGAGAATTGATATGCGAATAATAAAAAAACCAATGCATTATTATTTATCAATTAAAAATTTCACTTTTATATCCAGTCTCTTTTTAGGTGTAATGCTGGCAGGTGAAACTCAAGCAGCTAAATGTAGAATCTCATCACCCACTACTTTGAATTTCGGCGAAGTTAATATTGGAGGAGGGCGAGCTTTTACTACAGTTGAAGTGGTGTGTGATCCGGAAAATAATGCACCAACAAACTTTAGAGTATGTTTGACAGCAGATAGTTGGTTTTTTAATGAAACAAGACGCTACATCTATAATTTATTCAGCAGTCTGTCATATAACCTTTTTTATGATGCTGGTTACAATAATGTAATTAGAAATCAGCTCAATACATCCGGTTGTTATGATTATAGGGCGACTTCGGGACAAGAAGTGAGAGGTACTATTCCAATATATGGATATTTATACCCTAACCAAAATACTTTTGCAGGAACTTATAGATCCTTAACTTTATCAACAGAAATTTTATATGCATTTGCTCGAGGTAATACTCAACCTACTGATAATAATGTCTTAACTTCTCGTTTAAGTCATTCTGCTAATATGACTGTATTGGCTGATTATGAAAATGCATGTGTTTTACTCTCAGCTAGTGATTTAGACTTTGGACAAATCAGTAATTTATCAACTGAGCTACGTACGAGTGGGCAAATTTCATTGCAGTGTCCAAACCGGGTATCATGGAATGTCAGCTTAAATAATGGGAGATATGCCTCGGGTAGCCAAAGACGTATGTTTAATGGCCGTGATTATATTAATTATGATTTATATTTAGATAGTGGAAGAGCTCAGAAGTGGGATCAATTTACTTTAAGAAAGGGTAGTGGTAATAATAATCCAGAATTTATTCCAGTCTATGGAAGCGTACCAGTACAATCAATTAAAAGTGCAGGCAGCTATCATGACACGATTACTATTACACTCACTTATTAATAGGTTATAGTCGCTATTACGTTATCGCTATAAACACCCGCTGGAACATTTGTCGCACCATCATTAATTTTTGCCCAAATTTTAAAAGCTTGGTCAGTGCCTGTTCCCGTATTTGAGTAAACTGCTTCTGATGAATTCCCCCAAACAGTTTTGAAGCCAGCATCCTGATAGAGTTGATAAGGAATCTGTATAGAGCTGTCTTGAGTGTTTTTCAATACCTTATCACTATGTAAAGCTATTGAGTAAGGTGTATCTTGAGTACAACTAATATTTAAATTACCTGAGCTAGTAACATTATTGGTAGATCTCTGAATAGATCCAAAATCAATTTCTTGAGACTGACTGCTTTGAATTTCACAACGTTCTGTTACAGTGAGTTGCACTTTGAAGTTGGTTGAAGAATTATCATTTATCTGGGTGTAGGCAATTGAAGATAGTAAGATCATGAAACCTAAAGAGTATTTTAATTTTTTCATAATTTATATCCCCAACACTTTAATATTCAACAAGTATTTTTCATACCTAGAATAATACAATTCCCGCAATTCTTCTATAACAATGAGATAATTTTAAAGCGTTAACTTTGTTGAATAGATTAGTTCAATTCAGAAAAGTAACACTTATATCCGTTTTAAAGTTTCAACGAAATATTATAGTTTTTTTAACCAAAAGAATATTCAACTTAAGTTAATAGTTAGACTGCTTGGGTAATCTCCCCTGAAAATAAAAGATTCTAAAACTATAATTTTTTTTTCAACATACGAGATAGCTTCATTTTGAATTTGAATCAAATTGATCTACTCTCGTGCCTATTGATGCAAGTGATGCTCAGAGGAACGTCCACCGTACAGAGTTTCATCAAACTGTTTACTAGGTGTGTCTTACTTTACAGGAGGGCATTAGCCTGAATGATGCGATTATTCAGGCGAAGCAAATTGATGAACAGAGCAAGCAGGCGGGGTTTTATCAGGAGGCTTTGGACTTTACGGCAAGGCAGGGTTTTGCCGATGCACGGTTTGAAACGGATATAGAGGAAGGGTTAGATGTACTGGAGGAATACTATCCTGAACAAGAGCAAAGCTTTATGGTAAAGCAACAAGCTTCGCATGAAGGGTTGGTGCAGGATATTCAGCAGGGGTTGCAGCAGAGTGTCAGAGCTGTGAATTGAGCACAGTTGAATTATCTAGTCAGCTTGGTAAGTCAATTAATGGATTCTGAACAAGTTGGCTAGTCACTAATTGAAGGGAGCTTTGGCTCCCTTAATTTTTTTGTTATTCAGGAGTGATAAGGCAGGCTTCAAAAATAGCGATCAGTCCATCTAGCCGGCAGTTGAATCCATCAATATTGGCCTGAATCCAAACTTCTTTATTGTCAATTTTATCCCATTGTACGCCATAGCCGCAGTGGGCGAGTAAATGCTCAAAGAAAATACGCTGAGTGCGTCCATTGCCTTCTCTGAAAGGGTGAATGAAATTAAGTTCACAATAAAAATCAGCGATTTTTTGGATAAGTGCTGGTTTTGCTAAACCTTGAAAATAGTTCTGCTGCTCAAGTTGCTTGAAGAGCTTATTGGCTTCAATTTCAATACGTGGGAAGGTACAAAAGCGGGTATCGCCTTTGGCAATATCCACTTGTCTTAGTTCACCTGCCCAGGCATACAGGTCTGAAAAGAGCTGAAAGTGAATGGATTGCAGGTATTTGAGATCGTAAGGTGGCTCCGCATACTCAATGCGTGTGCTGGCATACTCAGTCAACTCCAGTTCTGCCTGTTGCAGAATTTCAGCATCCTGAATGTTCAGTTTGTTTTTGAGGACGTCCGAGTCGGGGTAACAGTAAATGCTGTCACCCATTTCACCATATTTATCCATAAGGAAACCTGATCACGATTCCGAGGTCTGTGAGAATTTCTTATATTTCTGTAGAATCTGAGCTTTACTTAATGCCGGTGCGGTTGAGGACGGGTTAATGCCTTCCAGCTTTAAACTGGCTTGATAATTCTGCAAGCGCGTAGCTTGGATATATTTTTTTTTCTGTTCGAGAGTGTTTAGCATTTCGGAATTTCCTTGAACAAAGGTAATGTAAGCCTAGTTTAGCAGATGGGCTTACAAATAGGCACGGCTTTCAAAAGCAGGGTTGTAGCGTTATGGTGGATGAACCTTCTATGAGAAAAATCTGAAACCAGACGACAAAATTTGTCGCTTAACTGTCATGGAATAAATGAATAATCAACAATCTGCTTTTAAATAATATAATATTATCCAACAGTTAAAAAATTATCAGTATTATCTCTAGCAACCGAAGTGTCGCCAGATACTGATCACAGATAAGAATTCAGGAATTGATTCACCACTATGACCAACAATAACTTTTCTCAAATCGCTTCTTTCATCTGGTCGGTTGCCGACCTACTGCGTGGTGACTTCAAACAATCGCAATATGGCCGCATCATTCTGCCATTTACCTTGTTACGTCGTCTGGAATGTGTACTGGAAGAAAGCAAGGCTGCGGTACTGGCAGAACATGAAAAAGTCTCCAAGCTGAATCTGCCAGAAGAAGCTCAAGAAAAGTTATTGCTGCGTGCCACCAACGGTCTAGCCTTCTTTAATACCTCCCCAATGGATCTCAGCAAAATGGGGCAGAGTGATATCAAGGCCAACTTGAGCACCTATGTGCAAAGTTTCTCTAAAGATGCCCGTGAGATTTTTGAATACTTTAACTTCATCGAATTTGCAGGCTTACTCGATGATGCCAACCTTTTGTATAAAGTCGTGCAAAAGTTTGCTACCACGGATCTGAGTCCAAAGAGCGTATCCAACCATGACATGGGCTTGGTGTTTGAAGAACTGATCCGTCGTTTTGCCGAAGGTTCTAATGAAACGGCTGGGGAACACTTTACCCCGCGTGACATTGTACGTTTGACCACGGCACTGGTGTTTATGGAAGATGATGACGTCCTGACTAAAGACGGCATTATCCGTACAATTTACGACCCGACAGCCGGGACGGGTGGCTTCCTGTCTTCAGGCATGGAATATCTGCATGAGCTGAACCCGAATGCCGTGATGCGTGCCTTTGGCCAGGAACTGAATCCGGAATCCTACGCTATCTGTAAAGCCGACATGCTGATTAAAGGGCAGGATGTGAGCCGGATTAAACTCGGCAATACGCTGTCGAATGACCAGCTTGCTGCGGATCAGTTTGACTACATGCTGTCGAATCCACCCTTTGGCGTGGACTGGAAAAAGATCGAACAGGACATCAAGGACGAGCATGAACAAAAAGGCTTTGATGGCCGTTTCGGTGCAGGCTTGCCACGGGTATCGGATGGTTCATTATTATTCCTGATGCACCTGATCAGCAAGATGCGTGATGCCAGCAGTACTGAAAGTGGTAGCCGCATCGGGATTATCCTGAATGGTTCACCTTTATTTACCGGTAGTGCGGGCAGTGGTGAAAGCGAGATCCGTCGCTACATTTTAGAAGCTGACTTGCTTGAAGCAATCATTGCCTTACCCAACGACATGTTCTACAACACCGGGATTGCCACCTATATCTGGGTACTCAGCAATAAAAAAGCCGCTGAACGTAAAGGCAAGGTACAGCTTATTAATGCCTCAAACCTCAGTACCAAAATGCGTAAGTCGCTGGGTTCAAAACGTAATTATCTGACTGAAAATGAAATTGCCACCATTACCCAAAATTACGGTGACTTTGTCGCGGTAGACACCTTGGCGCAGGATGGCGAAACTGAACAGCAAAAACCATTTGCCAGCAAAATCTTTGACAGTCATGAATTTGGTTACCGTCGCGTGACCATTGAACGTCCATTACGTTTATCGGCACAGATCACGGATAGCGCGATTGCTGCATTACGTTTTGCGCCGAAACCGTTTAATGCTGTGATGAAAAGTATAGATGCGCAATTGGGCACAGCCTTTGGTACAGCGTGGACAGTAGAAACTTATGGTCAGTTGCAGGATGTGGCGCTTGAGGTGCGTGCCCTGATTAAAGCCGAGTTCCCTGAGCTAAAAGAAAAAGACATTAAAGAGGTACTGGACAGCAAAATCTGGCTGTTCCAGAAAGCCTTGATGGAAAAAGCCCAAGCCTTACAGGCCGTGATTGGCACTGAGCAGTTTGATGACTTTAACCAGTTTGATGAAGTGCTGAAAAAAGCCCTCAAGCAAACCGACATCAAGCTGGATGCCAAAGAGAAGAAACAACTGTTAGATGCTATTACCTGGAAGAATCCCGAAGCAGAACCAGTGATAAACAAGGTCGTGAAACAGGCGGAAAACCCACTGTATGGCCAGTTCAGCTATCAAGGCAAAGTGGTGGAGTTTGTACAGGATGGAGATTTGCGTGATGCCGAGAATATCGCACTGAATCCAAAGGTCAGTACCACAGAGCTGATTGAAGAGTATTTTAAACGTGAAGTGCAGCCACATGTGGCCGATGCCTGGATCAATGCCGACAAGCGCGATGAAAAGGATGGCGAGATTGGCATCGTGGGTTATGAAATTCCGTTTAACCGTCATTTTTACGTGTATGAACCGCCACGCGATTTAGCCGAGATTGATGCGGATCTGGATGCGGTCAGTGCCGAGATTATGCAGCTACTCCAAGAGGTGCATTCATAATGGCAAAGTATCAGGCTTATGCGGAGTATAAAGATTCAGGGGTTGAGTGGTTGGGCGCGCTTCCGAGTCATTGGACTATGAATAAATTACGGTACTTATTTTCTTTTGGTAAAGGCCTGACCATCACTAAAGAAAATCTCGTGGATGAAGGGACTCCATGTGTGAGCTACGGAGAAGTGCATTCTAAATATAGTTTTGCAGTAGATCCTTTAAAACATCATTTAAAATGCGTAGAAGAAAGCTATTTAAAAACATCACCTAACGCTCTACTGCAAAAAGGTGATTTTGTCTTTGCTGATACTTCTGAAGATTTAAAGGGTTCAGGGAATTTTACTCATTTGGTGAATGATGAAAAAGTATTTGCCGGTTACCACACGATTATTGCAAGACCTCAAGACCAATCGGTTAGCCGTTTTTATGCTTACTTATTTGATTCTCAGGAATTTCGATCACAAATTCAACTTGCTGTAAAAGGGGTTAAAGTTTTTAGCATCACTCAAGCTATGTTAAGAGCTGCCAATATTTGGCTACCATCAAAAGCAGAAAAACAAAATATAGCCAACTTCCTCGACCATGAAACCACCAAAATCGACCGCCTGATTGAAAAACAAAAACAACTGATTGAACTGCTTAAAGAAAAACGCCAGGCAGTAATTAGCCATGCCGTGACCAAAGGACTCGACCCAAATGTCCCGATGAAAGATTCGGGTGTGGAATGGTTAGGGGAAGTGCCGGAGCATTGGGATATTGTACAGGCAAAATATATTGCTGATATCACTAGAGGTGCGATATTAAGACCTGTTGATGCTCCAGAATACTTTGATGAGGAAGGGGAATGGGCTTATTTGAATATTTCTGATGCAACTAAATGTGATAAGTATTTAGATGAGTCAAAGTTAAGACTTTCACAATTAGGAAGTACCAAAAGTGCAAGAGTTTATCCAAATAATTTAATAATCACGGCATCAGCTACTATAGGTAAAGCATTTATTAATAGAATAAAAGTCTGTGTCCATGATGGCTTTATTCCTTTTTGTAATATCAAATTAGATATCAACTACTTGTATCATTATGTATCTAATCCTTACTTATATGCAGCGATGGGCAAGTCCAATACACAAAAGAATATCTATTTGGATGAAGTGAAAAATATGATGGTGACTGTTCCCCCTAGATGTGAACAAGTTGCGATTGTTAAGCATATAGAATCTAGCCAATTTAAATATGATGGTCTGATTCAAAGTGCAAATTCTGCTATCAAATTAATGCAAGAACGCCGAACCGCACTCATCTCGGCCGCTGTCACTGGTAAAATTGATGTTCGTAATTGGCAAGCTCCAACGCTTGCTGAGGCAGACACGGAGTTAAGCGCATGAGTCTAGACGCCACCCGTGAAAGCATTTTCCAGAACGACATTATTTCCCAAATGCTGGCACAGGGCTGGCAACTCGGTACGCCACAAGGCTACAACCGTGGAACTGCCTTGTATGAGCGGGACGTTTTGGACTTTGTACAGCAGACGCAAAGCCAGGACTGGCAAAAGTTTCAGCGCATCTTTCCGCAGGATACCGAACGGCATTTTCTAGAAGCCGTGGTTGCGCAGCTGAAGAAAGCCGACATCAATGCCACTGATGAACAGTCACGTAGCTATGGTACTTTAGGTGTGTTGCGTCACGGAGTGAAAACCCGCAGTGCCCGTTTTTTCCTGTGTCAGTTTAAACCAGAACATGCGCTGAATCCCGATACCTTAGCCAATTACAAAAAGAACATCTGCCGCATTGTGCCAGAATTGGTCTATAGCCCCTATGCCACCGCTGCCGAGTTACAGGACATGGGCAAACAGGCCAAGAAATGGCGGATTGATCTAGTCCTGTTTATCAACGGCTTTCCGGTGGCGACACTGGAACTCAAGTCCGAGTTTAAACAGGCGGTGCAGAATGCCATGTTGCAGTACAAACGCACCCGCTTGCCGAAAGATCCAGAAACCAACAAGCCTGAACCGTTGCTAATGTTTAAGCGTGGCGCATTGGTACACTTTGCCGTGAGTCAGTACGAAGTCTATATGGCGACCCAGCTGGCTGGAGAAGATACTTTCTTCCTGCCATTCAATAAAGGCACACATGACGGTGGCGCAGGCAATGATGTGCCAGAAGACCAGAATCAGTACGCCACCGCCTATCTGTGGAATGAAGTTCTCACACCGGACAATTTGCTGAATATCATTGCACGTTTTGTCCATCTGCAAATTGAAGAAAAAGAAGACTGGGAAGGCCGCAAGTACAAAAAAGAACTGCTGATCTTCCCACGTTACCACCAGTGGAATGTGGTCACCAAACTGATCAATGCCGCCTTAGAGGAGGGCACTGGACAGAAATATCTGATTCAGCACAGTGCAGGTTCAGGCAAGTCCAACTCGATTGCCTGGACAGCACATCAGCTGTCGACCCTGTACGATCAACACAATCAGAAACTGTTTGATTCAGTGATTGTGGTCACTGACCGTACCATTCTGGATGCCCAGCTACAGGACACCATCTACCAGTTTGAACATGCCGATGGCGTGGTCGGACGCATCAATAACAAAGAGGGTGATGGCTCCAAATCGGAAAAACTGGCCAAGGCACTGGAAACCTCACAGCCGATTATCATTGTGACCATCCAGACTTTCCCCTTTGTGCTGCGTGCGATTGAAAACAGTACCAATCTGAAACAGCGACGTTATGCGGTGATTGCCGATGAAGCGCATTCTTCACAAAGCGGCTCTACGGCACGACAACTGAAAGAAGTGTTGATGCTGGAAGGGCGCGAAGAGGATGCTGAATTGTCTTCGGAAGATATTCTGGATGCCGTGGTTGCAGCACGTAAGGGCAGTAAGAACCTCAGTTACTATGCCTTTACCGCGACACCGAAAGACAAAACCCTGCAACTGTTTGGCCGTGTACCCAATCCTGAGCTACCGCCATCCAAGCAAAACAAGCCAGAAGCTTTTCATGTCTACTCCATGCGCCAAGCCATTGAAGAAGGCTTTATTCTGGATGTGCTGAAAAACTATACCAACTATAAAGTGGTGTATAAGCTCAAACAAAAAATTGAAGAAGCCGACAAACAGGTCGATGCCAAAAAAGCCAAGATCAGACTGAATCAGTGGGTGCGCCTGCATGACCACAACATTTCTCAGAAAGTGAAAGTCATTGTCGAGCATTTCAAAAATAACGTGATGGGCTTATTGGGTGGACAGGCCAAAGCCATGGTGGTGACCAGTTCACGTAAAGAAGCGGTGCGTTACAAGCTCGCTTTTGATAAATACGTGACGGATCAGGGCTATAAGTCCATTCAGGCTATGGTCGCATTCTCGGGTGAGGTTGAGTTTAATGACAAGGATACCGACAGCAGTGGTTTAGTCGGGCAGACCTTTAATGAACGCAACATGAACCCGGGGCTAAAAGGACGGGAAATGCGCAAGGCCTTTGATAGTGATGACTATCAGGTGATGCTGGTGGCCAACAAGTTCCAGACTGGCTTTGACCAACCGAAACTGTGTGCCATGTACGTGGACAAGAAACTTGGCGGTGTGGAATGCGTACAGACCTTATCACGCCTGAACCGCACCTATCCAGGTAAGGCGGAATCTGGCACCTTTGTCTTGGACTTCTTTAACGATCCTGAAGACATTCTTGCGGCCTTCCAGCCTTACTTTCAAACCGCAGAACTGGCTGATGTATCGAATCCGGATCAGATCTTTGACCTGTTTGAAAAGCTGAAAGCTACCAAGATTTTTCTGTGGACGGAAGTCGAGCAGTTTGTACAAGCCTTCTTTACCAAGAACAAATCCAATGCTGCGATCAGTAATATCTGCAAACCGGCGGTTGAACGCTGGCAGAAACGTTATAGTCAGGCCATCGAAGCCTATAACACCACCCGAGACATGCTGGAACGCTGCAAGAAAACCAATGATGCGGTGCTGATTGCCAATGCCGACAATGC
Organism: Acinetobacter sp. T_3_1; assembly: GCF_025377055.1. Lineage (NCBI taxonomy): Bacteria > Pseudomonadati > Pseudomonadota > Gammaproteobacteria > Moraxellales > Moraxellaceae > Acinetobacter > Acinetobacter sp. T_3_1. The sequence goes on from NZ_JACHVD010000004.1 coordinate 21,922, forward strand.
CTTTAAAGAGGCCAAGCTTGAAAAAGACAAGCTGGAAATCTTTAAAAAAGACTTGGGCAGTTTTACCCGTTTCTACGAGTTTATGTCACAGATCGTGGACTACGATGACAAAGAACTGGAAAAACTTAGTCTGTATGCGCGTAACCTGCGTCCATTGCTGCGTGAAACCGCAACGAAAGACGATGAGGTAGATCTAAGTAATGTCAGTATGAGCCATTACCGCTTGTCCAAGATCCGTCAGCAAGACATCAAGCTGAAAGAAGATGCCGAAGATTTTAAGCTAGAACCCGGCAATGACCTCGGTGCAGCCAAGCCACGCGATAAGAAAGAAGAGTTCCTGTCACAGATCATTGAGCGTCTGAATGATGTCTTTATCACTGATAACCTAACCGATAAAGACATGCTGAACTATGCCTATACGGTACGTGACAAGCTGGCGGAAAATGAGATTGTGATGAAGCAGATTGCCAACAATACCCGTGAACAAGCCATGCTGGGTGATTTCCCGAAAGCGATGGATGATGCCATTCTTGGCAGTAGTGCCGCACATCAGGAACAGATGATGCAGTTGCTGTCTGATCCGGCGAAAGCCAGCATATTTGCACGGGTGATTTTTGATATGTTGAGCAGTGCAAAATGACCGCTATATTAACCAAGGGGGTCAGTTTTTAAATGCCGTTAGGGGGGGCATTTTTACACTGCCGATAACATGCTCAGCTGAAGATATTAGTCGTCCTACTTTGCAGCGCTGGAAGTATCCACCTGATAAATCAGCCGAAGCAATTGAGTTGGTGATGAAGCAGGCTGAGACCTTGTCAAATGCTTGGACGAGTGCTTAACTAATAATTCGATATTAAAACAACTTAGTAATAAATTATATTGAATAACACATTAATGGGTTAGCTAGAGAACATAAATCCAACGAGCATCTAGCTCGTTGGATTCGTTTAGCCTATATCAACCGTATTGGTGTTCAATTCGCACAGTAGCTCTATCCCCATCTACACGCATCCAATAGTCAGTACCGTAAAGATGTGCCTTTAAACGATTTAACCTTGGAGCAATGCCAGACTGATTGATGTCGTAAAAGTTTAAATGCTGCCCTTGGAACATTGGAGCTACACCAGCATTCATTGATGGCACGTCACCATAAGAAATACTGTGAGTAATTGTATTTTCTAAAAAGGGATGAACAGTTTGGAATAACTCTGTATCAGTCCAATTATCCATATCTGTGTATTCTTTTTTTACAAAGAAAATCAGTCTTTTACTTATATCACCGATAATATCGATCTCATTTTTAGACAGGATGCCAATCACATCATTTGAATCTTTGTTCAGCCAGACCGCTTTTATGATTGGCTCTACAAGATCAGCCAACATTTCATTTTCCGTTTGACCTTTGAATTGTTCATCACCGAATTGAGGCATTTTCCCTGAAGCTGTTTTCAATTGGACAACAATGGAGTGAACTTCGAACCTTGGAGATTCATCAATCATTATATCGATGAATCGATTGATATCACCCTGAGATTTTACATACATGGCTCGCCAAGAGTTAAATATGGTGGTGCTGTTTCGCGTACCACATCGAACCTTAAAGTCTGAAAAACAGATATCTACAGCTTTTTCATAGTATTCACGATTTATAAACTGACCACTGGAAAGTTGGTGTGCAGTCAAGGTTTCAGCCATGAGCTTGATCAAAGGATTGACCGTCATATTCCTAAAGCGTCCATTCACAAAGGGATTAAAGGTGTAATCGTGTATAACTGGTATCACTAATTGCCCCAACTTGGTGAGGTATAAATCAGGAAACCCAGTTGGCATCCCAGTGGGTTGATGCGTAAATATTTTTAGGTTCTTTGCTGAACGTATTTTTTTTGCCATGGTGTTATACATTGAAAGTGCAACTGGCTGTATATGCGGTGGATAATTTGTAAATCCTCGATTTCCAGCTTTGGTCACATGATTCAGCATTTCCAGAGAATCAAATTGTTCTTGGGCAGTTAAAATATCACGGGCATGGATTGGCATGAGTGTCTCCCATATCATAAGCATGATTTAAAAATTTAAATTGAGTTGCTGAGCATATTTACGTGGACGACCAGCATTTGATGTGTTTTCTGGAACTTCGCCGAGTTGGAAGCCTCGTGCACCTTTCATATTGCTAAAATCAAACAGCTGTGAGGTTTTGCAAATGTAATCAAAGGTTTTATACAGATACCCCAGTTTTTCAGTATCTGCATAATGAACCATGCCAATTGCACAGTGACGATAAGATTCCTTTCTCATATTGCAGATATAGCTAGTGCCTTGGCCCTGTGTAACTTTGTTCCACAATTTGCCCATGCCTTGAGCGAGGGTAATATCTTCTAAATTTTTATTCCCGTTGAACAGAAAGTAGCAGTGCACATGAAACCCAGTACGGACGGTGTATTCGAAGCGAAAGATATAACCCACAAGCATTTTCATGACTGGATTATTCCGTTTGTTATTCAGCAGCTTTTGAGTACATGCTTTGATATAAGCCAGATCATGCTTGGAGCGAATTTCTTTCAGGCTATAAGCATTTTTCAGTAAAGTCTGTTGATCTCGCATAAGGGATAAATCCATTCGAACGACCAATAACCTAGAGTAGACTTCCAGCAATTGTTGAATGTATCCAACGCAAACCATTTTCATATTTTTGCAATGGTTATTTTGGTCACGGACTTTTTTTTTGACTTTGGGATCATTCATATACGACTTAATCAATTCTACAAAGTGTAGAAAGTCATCAACAAACAGCTGAATAATTTCAAGATGATGTGAAGATCCAACGCCTTGAGTTGCCAGTTCATTGAATTCATCTTGAGTAAGTTGAGACCGAGCATGATCAAATGCAAGACAGGCCACACCAGGCTCTATCTCTGGAGGTGTGTATGCATGAAGCAGTTCAAAAAAACTTTGCATTAAAGGTTCAATCGGTTTTGCAAATTTACGAAAAAAACGATCAGTTAAACCGTGCTGTTTTACAGTTAATATCTTAACAATAGGGGTTTTACACTTCAGAACAGCTTGCACAAACTCAATTTTCTGCAATATCGGCATAACGATATTGTCTAGATGATGGATGGCAACTCTCTGGTTTTCACCGTGATTCAGTACGGTGTGTTGATGATCAAATTTCGCTTGCTCTAGGAGCTCATGATCGAACATCGTAAACAGTCCAGCTGTATTGGATAATTTGGGTTTAGTCATGTCTAAGCCTTGAATTAAATGGAATTGACTTAAAAACACAACGATTAAGTAAAGCTCTCCCTTGGACACTGTGCTAAGGCAGTGTCCATGCGGGAATATAATTTGGTTAGATAGAAGAGGTTATGGAATAGGGTATTTAGTACTTGTATTTATGTAGTTAAATTCAAGTTATTATTTATATGAATATTAAGCCAATTACATACTCTATAAAGATATAGATAAGTCATTGGATAGTATTATATAAATTATATAAATACCGTAATTCAAACCTTAAGCTAATCCGAAGAGCTAAACTCAAAAGTTGCGTGAATCGTGCATGTTTTTGAGAAACTGTTTGTACAGAATTAGCTCACCGAATCGGCTCGATCTCGGCAGGACATTTTATTTCTAATCCACTCTTCAACCTCGCTGACTAACCAGCGTGAAGCCCGGTTTAACTTCACTGGCTTGGGGAAGTCAGGGTCGTAACGTTTCGAGCGTGGGTTTAGTCGGTCATAAATGGATGACCGAGATAAACCAATCAGTTTGATAAGCTCACGAAGTCTAAGCATTTGGATTGGATTGATTGATGTGTTCATTTTTACTCCTTATAGATTAGCTTTGGACTAATCAAGGAAAAAAATAAAACATTAGAGATCATCAAAAGTTCGTCAACGGGGGAAATGATAAAGATATGCTAGGATTTTTTATTAACTATGCATTTTTCCTTGAGTTTTTCTTTTAGGTCGGGCCTTTCATTTAGGTAAGCCTTGCTTCTTTCAAAAGGGCCATCTGGATTATTAAAAGTTACTAGTTCACTTTTTAAAGTGTTAATTTTATTTTCAATATTCTCTTTCCAGTCATTGAACGATTCGAACTGTTCTTGAAAATCAGTAAGGTCCTGCAATGAATAGAATGACGTAGATGAAATAGGTTTGCCTTGCTTAAGTAACGATATTTGTTCAGCAACAGATAAAGGTATAATGGCTTTGCGATGGTTGAATATTGAGCATTCTTTATGTTTGTTTACCATAATTTTTAATAAATCTTCTAAATGATTGATCTCATCTTGGATAGATTGAGAAATTATTGCAGTCACTTTCAAATCTAAGTCTTTGTATACTTCCTTTAAACTACTAAATTTTCGGCCTCTATAATTCTGAATATAACTTTCCACAAAGTTGTAAAAGGGTTGTTTGCGTATGCGTTGAAAATTATATTTTTTGAAGGAATTAGAGACCCCTTGTTCTAAAAAGTCCCTTAAAATAGGGGGGAGATTTTTCTGATTCATGCAATCTGCATGTGATGAATAAGCAGTTCGAATGGCTTTAAGCTCAGTTTGAATATTTTCTAAAGCATTAGCTTGTAGTGAAGCTCTAAATTTACGAATAGCTTGAAGTACTTCATGATAATGTTTGGGGCGATATTCGAAATCAAGCTTTGCAACTTGATCATTCCCATCCTGATCTGGAAAAAATGCCTTAACAGGTTTGTTACAAAGTCTTTTTATTTTATCTTCTTCCAACTCTTGGAAATAACCTTCATCAATCAAGGTATATATTGCCTTCCTTAAATCTTCTTCATTAGATGCCATGAGGATAGATTTATGGAAACTCAAAAATGGAGACGAGCGGATTTTGTCAAAAATAAATTTTTCTAGTGCATTCACTATCAGTATTTGTTCTTGTAGTTGAGAACTTGGCATAAATACTCCTTAAGTAACCCCTTAACTTCTGTACAGACTTAGCCATTTTTATGTACAGACTTAATAATTAATACATTTCTTATCAGCATCTTACAAGATGATTCAGGAAATAATGAATTCATGTAAAAAGGTATTAAATTTGATTGCTTCAGTAGTTGAAATTAAGCGACACTAAGTCTTTGAAATAAATATATCTTTACTTGTCTAAAAATATTGAATTTAATTTTTTAGGAAGACATTGGATGCGTTTGGATAAAATAACATGCATCAGTACTTTAGAGAGGGCTTCAATGAATTAGGTGAGTAATTTTTGTTGAATAGCAATAAGCTGGCGGGTCAAACCTATGCAGATTGATAGACGTTATTTGTGCTATAAATAAAAATTGAGGTTCTTAAAATATTGAATTGTGTAACAAATCCTCCAATGCAGCTATATGATGCCCAGAATGAATGCTGGCAAAGCATTATTATGCCTTATGAAAAATATATGTTTTATATCGCTCCGATACCCATGCGCCTTTATTTATGTTCAGCCGGAGCTATCAGGAAGTCTACCGATGGGAATACTTAACTTCTTATTCTGATTTAACAAAGCAGTCTTGCTTTCAACTGGAGATAGCCAGTGTGCTTAAAGGATACATGAAATTCTGGGCTTTAGCACGTATTGAACAGGCTTCTGCTTTAAAAGAAAAAAGTCAGCAATGGCTATAACTTGCTGGCAGCGGGCTGTGATGGAACCCTTGCGACTACGCAATTCATCTCCATCCGTGTGGTGTGTAATAACACCTTGGCGATTGCCCTAAAAGGACAGGACAGTAGTGCCGGTGTAGTTAAAGTCCCGCAACACCCACTTTGATACCCAAAAGATTAAACAGCAGCTGGGCGTATCTCTGCGTGCATGGGATGAACACATGTATGAAATGAAACAGCTCAGTCAACATAAAGTGACCTAGACCGAAGCTGTGGTTTATTTTGATGCGGTATTTAACAACACCAACCTGAGTCCAATAGAACAGGACGAGAGTATTATTCAGTTCTATCGTAATGTGGCAACCCAAGCCAACCCAGCCACTAAAGCAGACAACAAGATGGAACCGAATGGCCGTGCCATGTCTAAATTCATGACCATGTTTAATGGACAGGGTCGTGGAGCGGAACTCAGTTCAGCCAAAGATAGACGTCAGATGGCTCAACAAGCCGTTGCCCTGCATGCGGTTAGTATCCGTTTAGCTTGCTCTGCATTTGGCATTAGTGAAACCTGCTACCGTTATCAGGTTAAACTTAGCGATGACAATGCATTAATTGCTGAACAGCTCATTGAACTCACTGAGGAAAATTCCGATTGGGGATTTGGTCTGTGCTTCTCATATTTACGACATGTTGAGAATCACTGCTGGAATGACAAGCGGGTTTACCGCATTTACTGTGAGTTGGCACTAAATCTGCGTATTAAACCGAGAAAAAGACTAAAACGGCACGCGCCTGAACCATTGAAAGATCCAATCCGAGAAAATCAGGTTTGGTCATTAAATTTTATGCATGATCAACTTTCCGATGGTCGCAAGTTTCGATTATTGAATGTAATTGATGATTACCGTCGAGAAGGTTTAGCCATTGAAGCAGGATTCTCATTACCGACAATCAGGGTTATTCGTACGTTGAATCAGTTGCTGGAGTGGCGAGAAAAGCCGTTAGTTATTCGGTGTGACAATGGCCCGGAGTTTATCAGTCATGAATTTGTACGCTGGGCAACTGAACAAGGTATTCGTATTGAATATATTCAACCAGGTAAGCCACAGCAGAATGCGTATATTGAACGTTATAATCGGACTATACGTTATAGCTGGCTAAGCAAGCATCTATTTGACACACTGGAAGAAGTACAAGATTATGCAACAAGTTGGCTGTGGCATTACAACCATGAAAGACCACACCAAGCAAACAAAGGAGGGCCACCTCTAATGGCTGCTTAACCTCTACTTTTAACTTCGGTTATTTATGGGAGGATTACCAAGCCCCGAAAAAATTGAATTTCCAAATTTAATTAGATCTTAAGAACTTGATTTTACTCTGGGAGAAAATATTTTTGAGGGTAGATCAGTGAGTCAGCAGGTGAGTGTATTACAAAATAAAAAACTATTTATCAGTATTTGCACATTGGTCTTGGTGATTTTAGGAATTTGGTGGGGCAGTAGTTTACTACTAAATAAAAATAAAGTGGAAAAATCAAAGACACAAAATGTACTCGCCAATGAAACAGAAACAATTGATGTCTCTGGTAATCAGATTTTAATTTCGCCCAAACAGATTCAACAAGCAGGTATTCAATTACAAACTTTAGGGCAAGCGACAAGTGATGTACAACTTGCACTGACTTTGCAGGGGCAAGCGCAGTGGTCACCTGAAAGTAAAGTGGTTTTAACCAGTCCTGTAGCGGGGATAGTGCAACAGGTAATGGTGCAACCTTTAGCAGAAGTTAGTCTCCACAGTCCTGTACTGGCCATTCACAGTCCCAATTTAATTCAGATTCAAAATGACATTTTCCAAATTCGTGCGCAATTGCAATTGGCCAGCCAAAATTTGGCACGTGAACGCAGTTTATATGCAGAAGGGATTATTGCTGAAAAACGTGTACAGGAAGCCCAGAATGTAGTGCAACGACTGAATATTGATCTGAATGCCAAGCAACGCATGTTGCAGTTTATGGGCGGAAGTAGCAGTCAGGGATTGAATCCCGTAGTGTATGTCAAAAGTCCAGCCAGAGGCAGTGTAGAAAGTTTACAGGTATCTGCAGGTCAGTATGTAGAAACCGGTGCAGTACTGGGCCAGTTGGTGAATAGTGATCTACCTTTGCAATTAATGCTGCAAGCCCCTTTAGCGGATAGCAAATATATCCAGATTGGCGATTTGGTCAAAGTTGAGGGGTGTGAAATTACCGGGCAGGTACAACAAATTGCACCAGCACTTTCAGGCAATACGCAATCTCAAAATGTTCTAGTCCAAATGCAGGCCAAGGATAACTGTTTAAAAGTACAACAGTTTGTTAAAGCGAATATTCAAAGCCATAACCCGACAACAAAAACCGCATGGGTAATACCGAGTGCTGCCTTAACTTTAAAAGATAACAAGCACTTCATTTTTATCAAAAATCAAAATGGTTTCGTGGCAATGCCAGTGGAATTGGTGGGGGCGAACCAGCAGCAAAGTCATGTGATTGGAAATGCATTAAAACCTGGAATTCAAGTTGCTGTGAGGGGTGTCGAACGTCTAAAAGCCGTTTGGTCAGGTTTCGGTGCAGAGCAGGCACCACCTGCCAGCAGTAGCACTGCGGTGAATTGAGGTTAGGCACATGTTAAAACGTATTATTGCATTTTCACTGAGTCAACGAATCCTAATGCTGTTATTGGGTATGGCAATCAGTGTTGCGGGTTATTTGGCATTTACCAAATTACCGATTGATGCCTTTCCCGATGTATCAAGCACACAGGTTCAAATTGTGATGAAATCTCCTGGCATGACGCCAGAAGAGGTGGAAAGCCGTATTGTGGTACCGATAGAACAGGAAATGTTGGGAATCCCTCATCAAACTGTACTACGTTCACAATCTAAATATGCCATTGCAATCATTACCCTGGATTTTGCAGAAGGGACAGATCCTTATTGGGCCCGACAACAGGTCAATGAGCGTTTGACTGGAGTCATGCCAGCTTTGCCTGGCAATGCATCAGGCGGGATTGCGCCTATGACGACGCCATTAGGTGAATCTTTTATGTTCACTTTACATGGTCCTATGAGTGATATGGAAAAACGAACCTTGCTCGATCGGGTCGTCCGTCCACAGCTCAGAAAAATTGAAGGGGTAGCGGATGTCAATGTCCTGGGTGGTTTGGCACGTACCTTTGAAGTGACACCCAACCTGGATGCTCTGGCATCGAGAGGTCTATCTCTTGATCAGTTAAAACAAGCAATTGAATTAAACAATGCAAGTGACGGTGCGGGTCGTCTGAATGAAAATGGAGAATCATTACTGATTCGTAGCGATAGTCGTGTCACCAATTTACAAGAGCTGGGTGAGATTATTGTTTCCAATCATCAAGGGACGCTGGTGCAAGTGAAGGATGTCGCCGATGTCCATACCGGTGCACTTACCCGTTACGGAGCGGTAACCGAAAATGGTCAGGGTGAAGCTGTTGAAGGGATTGTCCTCACCTTAAAAGGCGCCAATGCACGTCAGGTTGTGCAAAGTGTGCGTGAACATTTACATGACATTGAGAAAAACTTACCCCCGGGCGTTACGATCAAGCCTTTTTATGACCGTGGTGAACTGGTGAATCGTGCCATTCATACAGTGAGTAAAACCTTGGTCGAGGCGATTGTACTGGTCCTGATTTTATTGCTGCTGTTTTTAGGCAATTTAAGAGCTGCTTTGGTGGTTGCCGCCATTTTACCTTTATCTGCATTGAGTACTTTCTTAATGATGCATCAGTTTGGATTAAGTGCCAACCTGATGTCATTGGGTGGTTTAACCATTGCCATTGGTTTGCTGGTCGATGCGGCGGTTGTGGTGGTTGAAAATATCGAAATGCAACTGGCAGATGCACACGAGTCCAAACACCGTTCGTTTTTACCCCCGCTGAACGTCATTTATCGTGCAGTTTGTGAGGTGGCGGTACCTGTGACTGCAGGAATGATCATTATTATGCTGGTCTTCATTCCGTTAATGACGTTGCAAGGTCTGGAAGGGAAGCTTTTCTCTCCAGTGGCACTGACCATTGTCTTTGCATTGTCGAGCTCACTGATTTTTTCATTAACGATTATTCCGGTGCTGTGTTCCTATTTTTTAAAATCTCAAGCACATCACACGCCGTATATTGTTGCTAAGCTGGAACAGGCATATAGCAAGGTGTTAAATGCAAGTTTAGCCCATCCGAAACGTGTTTATGCTTTGGCCGGAGGCGCTTTGGTGGTTGCTGCGCTCATTTTCCCACTCATTGGTAAGTCTTTTATGCCAACAATGGATGAAGGTGACACCATATTGCAGCTGGAAAAAATGCCATCGATCAGCCTGCAAAATTCGATTGCACTTGATCTAGACATTCAAAGAAGAATTCTAAAACAAGTTCCAGAAGTGGCTCGCATTGTGGCAAGAACCGGCTCGGATGAACTGGGCCTTGACCCTATGGGCTTAAATGAAACCGATAGCTTTGTCATTTTGAAACCGCAAGATCAGTGGCAGGGACAAAGTAAGGAGCAGATTTTAGCCAAAATTCGCCATGTATTGGCCGATGTTCCTGGGGTCAATCTCACCTTTAGTCAGCCGATCGAAATGCGGACTTCAGAAATGTTATCGGGTGTACGTGGAGATTTGGCCGTCAAAATTTTTGGTACCGATTTAGACCAGCTGAATCAGCTGTCTAAGCAAATCTCTACCGTTCTACAAGGGATCAAAGGCAGCGAAGACGTCATGACTTTGGAAAATTCCGGGGTGCAATATCAGGAATTACGTATTCGTCGTGATATGGCTGTCCGCAATCAGCTAGATAGCCAAAGCATACAGGCACAACTCAAAATGCTCATTGAAGGGCAGCAGATTAGTTCGATTATTGAACAGGGGCGACCGGTTCCATTGATGATGAAAGGTGATCCGCGTCTGGGACAATCCAGTTTTGCCCTCGCGAACATGAATTTACCTGTTGCAAACTCAGCGGCTGTACCGTTGTCCTCTTTAGCAGAAATGGTCAAGACTGAAGGCGTCGTCAAAATTGACCGGGAAAATGCTTCAAGAATGTCCGTTGTCCGTGCCAATGTGCGTGACCGGGATCTGGTTGGTTTTGTCGAGGAAGCAAAACAGCAGGTTGCCCAGAAAGTTAAATTACCGGCCGGCTATTCATTGAAATGGGGTGGACAGTTTGAAAATCAACAACGTGCAGCAGCGCGTCTGATGCTGGTTGTCCCTGCAGCGTTGACCATGATTTTCTTCCTGCTCTTTACAACTTTAGGGTCTGTTCGTCAGGCAGTACTGGTTTTTGTGAATATTCCCTTTGCTTTAATTGGGGGAGTCGTAGCCTTAGCCATCACTGGTGAATATTTATCGGTGCCTGCTTCGGTCGGGTTTATTGCATTAATGGGGATTGCCGTACTGAATGGTTTGGTGATGATCGGTTATTTTAACCAGCTCATTTCACGCGGCGTTGCAATTGAAGAGGTGGTTCGTGAGGGGGCGATGCGACGTTTACGTCCAGTAATGATGACTGCAAGTATCGCGGCTTTGGGTTTAATTCCCTTGCTCTTTACCACTGGGCCAGGTGCTGAAATTCAGCGTCCATTGGCGATCGTGGTGATTGGCGGGTTAATTTCCTGTACCTTACTGACGCTGATTTTACTTCCTAACTTGTTCAAACAATTTGGTTTAGTGCGAGATACTCATGTCTGAAATGTGCCAACTCTCTATCAACATCTCCAGTGATATTGCGGAAGAATTAATGAGCCATTTATGGCTTATTCCCGAGATTGTGACAGGATGTACTTGTATTCCGGCACAAGGTTTCGGCAGCCGCCAACATTATCGAAACATTCAAGAAAAAATTCGGGGTGCAACTGAGCGTAATTTGATTCTGTTGATTTTACCCCTCGCAACTGTGCCTTTAGTTTTGGCCCATATCCAAAAGAAATTTAAATCAAGTGACTGTTTCTATTGGGTATTACCAACCATAACATCGGGTTATGCTGGTCAAGGAGAAGTGAACGAATGAAACCAGAAATAGCGACTCAACCCCATTTGCTGGGTAAAGCCTTACGTTTACTGGGCTTGGGCTGTTGTGTGATGATGACTTCTGTCGTATCCGCGGAACCCGCTTTGGATCAGGTCTTGCCGCCACTCGATGCGGTCAAACAGAGCTTGTCACAGCATCCAACTGTTCGATCGGCAGTTTCGGATCAGGACTATGCCAATTTTGCAGGACAGGGGCTAAAACTGGGCCATCCCTGGACCGTGCGTGCGGGGATGCAGCTTCGTAACACCGACGCCCAGGATGCTCAAACAAAGTCCAATAGTTATGAGCCGAGCTTTGGTGTTGAAAAGCAGATTCGTTTGCCTGGCAAATACCGGCTGGATCAGGATTTGGCGCAACGAGGGATGAGTATTGCAGAATTAAAATATGAAGATGCCAAACATGAAGTTGCCAAAACTTTGCTGAATCAGTGGTTTGCCTATATACGCAGTGCTTTGCAATTGACGCGCATAGAGGAACAGCAGGCAGGAATACAGCACTATATGCAAATGACCCAGCAGCGTATCCGTGCTGGAGATGCCCCACGGCTGGAGCTGATGCTGCTCAGCAATGAATCGCGGCAAATCGAAGAGCAATATATGCAGGCTAAAACAGCTTACTATCAAGCACAGCAGTTATTGTCACGTGATTATCAGGGAAAAATTCCAGAACACTGGAGCAGTGATGTCATCAAAGTTCGCCCACTCGAATATACACAGACTGAATGGATACAGCAGGTTTTGTCTGCCAACCATGAGCTTGAGCTGGCCAAAACGCAGGCAGCACAGCAAGATGCATTAGTCAAAAGAGAGCAACTCAATCGGATACCTAATCCTACGGTCGGAGTGGGCTATAGTCGTGAACAGTCTGGTGTTGAAAACTTGATGAGTGTGAGCGTTTCAATTCCACTCGCCAGTCGGCAAGTGCGTATAGCTTCTGGCATGGCCATGGCTGAAGCTCAAAAGGCCAATTTTGAGATCGGACGAGTAGAAAACCGTTTGCGTCAGGAAACGCAATACTGGTTCACGCAGATGGAGTCGGCAACTGTACGGAGTGAGCAGGCTCAACAGAATTTGGCACAGTTACAGCAACAACATGGATTGATGCAAAAAGCATATAAGCTTGGTGAATTGAGTTTAAATGAACTGTTACTTCATTCACAGCAACTGGTTGATGCGCGCGGTCGAATTGATCAAGCCAAAATTGATTATGCAGAAAGCTTGAGTTTACTATTGCTGAATTCGCATCAGTTATGGCCTTTACATGAGGATCATCAGGCAGAGTGAAATAGTAGAGTGCTGATATATCAATGCCTTGTATGATCATTATTCGGTTGGTGTTCTGTCTTTCTTGGGCCAGAGTACCTGCCGCTTTCACAGAAATAAATATAGGCTTATAAGTAGCAGAATGAGAAGGTAGCTCAGACGTGAGAATATTGTTAGTTGAAGACGATGCCTTACTGGCTAAGGCGACAGCACGAGGCTTAGACCATGCAAATTTTGTGGTCGATATAGCCACCACAGCAGAGCAAGCCTATCATTTTTTGGCGAGTTATGATTATCAGTTTATTTTGCTTGATTTAGGTTTGCCAGACCGGAATGGATTGGAAGTTTTAAAGTCACTGCGCCGTAAAAAGAATAAAGTAGGCGTTATTATTCTGACTGCTCAGGATAAAATTCAGGAGCGTATTTCAGGTTTGGATGCAGGAGCAGATGATTTTGTAGTTAAGCCATATGATTTGTATGAAGTCATTGCACGGATTCAAGCGGTATTGCGCCGTATTTCAGGTGAAGTGAGTGATTTGATTCAGATTGGCAATATTGCAGTTAATAAAGCGACCAAACAGGTACTGAGAGATCAAACTGAAGTTGAATTAACTCAGAAAGAATTTCACTTGCTGGAACTCTTTATCCTTAACCGTGGCCGGATTATTTCACGGGAGAGCATAGAAAACTCATTTTATGCCTATGATGCGGATGTAAGCAGTAATGTGATCCAGGTCTATATTCATAATTTACGGCGCAAACTTGGGAAAAACATTGTCCGTACAGTGCAGGGTTTTGGCTATATTATGGATGAAAATTATTGATGGCCAATTTCATTCGCAGTTATTCACTGACCCGGCGTCTATCATTGATTTTACTGGTTATCACCGCCACTGTCTGGGTGGGTAGTCTAGGCTGTATCTACTGGGGAATGCAGCGCACGGCGAACAATATATTTGATAAATCACTGGTCGAAACCGCCCATGCTTTACTCTCGACCACTTCAAGTTCACTGGAAGGGCGAATCCCTGACCATACTGTCATCGAGAAAGCTCAAGGTGAGCATTATAATCAGATTATATTTCAGATTTGGCATCGTAATGGCAAGTTGATTTATCGTTCGGTTGGCGTGGATACACACCCGTTTGTTCAGCAAGCCAACTTTGGCTGGATTAAGATTCACAATCAAACCTATCGCAGTTATTCGGTTTGGGACAGCACCCACACTATACAAGTACAAATTGCACAGGTCTGGACTATCCGTCAGGATATCCAGAGAGATATGCTACTATTTTTAATAGTAGGTTCAGCATTTTTTTTACCATTATTGTCCTGGTTGATTTTGCAGACCGTACGTAGCAATTTGTCCACTGTATTCAGTATCAGTCAAAATCTGGAAAAGCAGTCGATTGAACATTTAAAACCCATCAACCCTGTCGTGCCCAAAGAAATCGAACCTTTGGTGAAGTCATTAAATACATTATTGAGTGAAGTTGCAGAAAGCATGCAACGTGAAAAACGTTTTACCTCAAATGCAGCCCATGAGTTACGTACACCTTTGGCGGCGATCCGCCTGCATGCACAAGTTTTGCAGAGTGCACGTTCTACTGAGGAGGCACGAGAAGCAGCAGAGGACATTATCATTGGCATTGATAAGGCCTCACGAATGATCACGCAGTTACTGACCTTGGCCCGGATAGAACCCAATGGTCAACAAATTCAAGGCCCGGTTGATCTGGTTAATATGATTCAAAGTACCCTTGCGATGATGGATTTTCAGCTTCGTCAGGCAAAGATTGACTTACAGCTACAACTGGAGTCAGCCCTGGTCATGGCACAAATGGATCAATTGGAAATTATGCTCCGTAATCTTTTAGAAAATGCCATTATCTATCGTAGCCAGGAACGTCCGTGTTTCATTAAAATCAGTTGTGGCTGTGTTGAAAATTATAGTTTTGTGCAGATTGAGGACAATGGAATCGGTTTGGATGAAGCACAAATACCTCTGATTTTTCAAAGATTTTATCGAGTGAATCAGAACAGTACAGTTATTGGCAGTGGTCTAGGCTTATCGATTGTTAAGCAAATTGTCGATTTATACCGCGGAAAAATTGAGTTACGCCGAGCGGATGCCATTGGTGGTCTGGTGACCAGGATTGAATTTAACCATCAGAACTAAATAATGACGCTATAGATAGGACTCAAGAGTAATTTGTAAAATTGTAAATTGGCTTGTCACCACTACTTATGGCAGTGTGGCGGCAGAGGTCAAATAAGCCTGCGATCCTACAATTGGATAAGGGTCTGTAATATGACAGTGGAGATTGGCAGAAATTTTGTTAAAAGCGTAACTTGATTTCTAGTATGAGCTCAGAAATATTTGAGGCAGTCTCCCAAATAAGACTTCTCCTGTGTAGGATACTGGGAATAATCACTTACTGTATTTTTTTTTGCGCGGAAAATGTCCATAGACCCTAGGGGCTGTCCTCATTTGATAAATAGCTCAAAAATGACTATTTAGATGCTTAAAATTGAATGTTTAATGAAGGAGTTGCTGATTTATTAAACAAGATACAGAGCAATTTGCTTCGTTAAATGAAATGAGGACAGCTCTAATATCTAATCCTCCATTGGAATTATATTAAACAGTCATAGTCGAGGTGGCTTAACTTCAAGTGTTGTATTACAGGATTTGAACAACAATCAAAATATATTAGGTATTCCTATTCGTCAGTCCAGATTTTACGGGACAGCTACAAATGTTCAGGATTATGCAAATCAATTATTAACAAACGGCTATATTTCAACAGATGGATATTATAGTAGTGCATATTCAGCAGTTCATGAATCAGATCCTGTAGGATCAGTTGTTGGTATATTAGGTGGTAATCAAAGATTGCCTGGGAACTGTTTCTGGTGCTATTCACATAGCAGTTATTTTGCGGAAATCCCTTCAGAAAAAATAAAAATTAATGGTAAAGAAGTTAGTAATGATTTATATATTGATTACATTAAAAAGTGGTAAGTCATAGATCCAAATAATCCTGTTAATCAATCAGCACCTGTACTCATTACACCAAATCTAAAAGAAGCAGAGGATAAATATAGCTAAATTCTTAAATATTTAATACATTATAAGACATGGGGTACTCAAAAGATTTTAAAGACAAAGTCATAGAAATTATGACCAGAGATCAATTGTCAGTACGTAAAGCTGCTCAGCATTTTGGAGTATGCACACGTACGATACAGCTATGGAAAAAATCGACCGAGAATAGGCCTATTCCCGGTTGTCCAGCTAAAATCAGCAAAGAGCAAATATTGAAGGATGTTGAACAATACCTGATGATTATATTAGTGAACAGGCTGAGCGTTTTGGTGTCAGTACACATGCAGTATTTAATGCGCTACATGCCGCAGGAATATCGCGTAAAAAAAGACGTTAAAGCATCCTAAAGCAGATCAAAATCAACGTCGGCAATTTCAGAACTTGATTGAATGTTTAGAACAACAATTACCACTGGTTTATATTGATGAAAATGGTTTTCAAAGTGAAAGTAGGAGATTGCATAGTTATAGCCTTAAAGGAGCGCGAGCTGAAGCTGAATTTAACTGGCAGTTAAAAAATTGTAGCAATGCGATCGGTGCATTAATTGAAAATAGATTGCTTACAGTTGGAGTATTTGATTGTTCAGTGAACACTGAGGTGGACTGCTCCCAGTATCCTAGACATGAGACAGCCTCATTTTGAAGCTGCCTCAAAGGCTTCTGGACTCATCCCGTCGAGATGCGAATGACGCCTGATTCGATTGTAAAACATCTCGATATAATCAAACACATCTGCACGGGCCATTTCTCGTGTTTTATAGATTCGCTTTTTAATTCTTTCCTTCTTCAAGCTGCTAAAAAAGGATTCAGCAACAGCATTATCCCATGAGCAGTATACTGCGCAAGGCCCCTCCGGCTCATACTTGGAACCAAGTTATGCTTCTGACAGAATTTCTGCCAGTCTCCACTGCTGTATTGTGAACCTGAGCAGCACTGCTGCGCAAGTGAGTGTATGATCACTGGCTCATTGGGTCTGCGTCGCCATACCGCCATAAGAAGTGCATCCAAAACAATATCCTTGGCAAGCATAGGTTTCATTGACCAACCGATGACTTTCCTTGAATATAAATCAAAAACTACAGCCAGATATAACCAGCCTTGCCAAGTACGGATGTAGGTAATATCAGTCACCCACGAGGTATCAGGTGTGTTTACAACAAACTCTCGATTTAAGTGATTGGGTGGCACAATCTGAGGACGACCACGACCATAGCTTTTATGCTTCTTATATCCTCGAACAGCGGCAATACCATTGTTCTTCATGATCTTCAGCACACGATTAGGCCCGCAGCTTTCACCCAATTCTTTTAGATCCAGCATAATGCGACGATAACCATAGATGCCATAACTGGCCTCATAAGAAGAACGGATGAGCTGTAATAATCGCTTATCTTCAATAGTCCTGCCTGATTCGGGTTCATGCAACCAGGCATAGTAACCAGCACGAGCGATCTTAAGGACCCGACACATCGTTTTAATCTTAAATTGATGGCTGTATTCCAGGATAAACTGATACTTCACTCGGGCAGGCTTGCAAAGTACCTAGCGGCCTTTTTTAGAATATCCCGTTCCTCTTCAGTTTGTTTAAGCTGACTTTTAAGACGTAGGATTTCTTTCTTTGCTTCGAGTAGTTCATGTTCATCAGAGTTGTTACGTAAAGGCTGTAGCGCCTTTAGCCATTTATAAATGCTGTGTTGTGATACACCTAAACGCTCTGCTACATCAGTGACAGAATATCCACGTTCAGTAATCAATTTAACAGCTTCATCTTTAAATTCTGGGGTATATCTTTGTCCACTCATAAGGTTCTCTCCTATGCAAAAAGAATAGACGAAATTTGTCTAGGAGAGTGGTGGCAGTCCAGTCTTGATTGAGAATGATGAACATCCGCGTTCATCCACTACCTTAGAGGGGCTGAGCAAACTAAAGCCAGTTGTCAAAGCGAACGGCACTGTTACTGCGGGGAATGCTTCCGGCATTAATGATGGGGCTGCTGCAGTGCTTATTGCTTCTGATCAGGCGGTAGAGAAATATGGATTAACACCACGAGCAAAAATTATCGGTGCAGCTGTTGTAGGTCTTGAACCGCGTATTATGGGTTTTGGTCCTGCTCCAGCTATTCAAAAGCTTTTAAAGCAAACAGGTCTAACTTTAGATCAAATGGACGTGATCGAGTTAAATGAAGCTTTTGCGGCGCAGGCTCTGGCTTGTACTCGGGATTTGGGGCTAAAAGATCTCGATCCAAGGGTGAATCCTAATGGTGGGGCGATTGCTTTGGGGCATCCGCTTGGCGCATCAGGTGCTCGATTGGTGACTACGGCTTTGAATCAATTAGAGAATATGCCTACCCTTTTTTCAGCTAATCGGGTTTTCCTGAAATATACCCATTTGCAGTGATATAAAGATAAAGCATTTACAGTTAATGTCCTCTCCATAATTTGATGGAAAAATTCAGATCATGAATGAAGCCATCATTGTTTAAATTGGGGATAGCAATGAATTTTTATTCACAACCATTACTTCTTAGTGCCCTTATTCTTGGGATTATGCAAGGGGCTTACGCAGCCACACCTGAAATAGAGCTCGCTAATAAAGAAAATGAACGGATCCAACAGAATCAGCAAGACCGCTTGCGTTATGAGCAGGAACAGCTGCTTCAATCTGCCAAACCGCCTTCACGTATTGAAATTGCACCGCCCGAGTCTAAAAACATAGAAAAAGGGCCATGTTTAAATATTACCGCAATTCATGTAGAGGGAGCTGCCGTAATTGCGCAGCGTGAAATCCGCAAAGTCACACAGCCCTATGAAAATAGCTGCATAGATGCCCAACGCATTGAAGAAATTATGGGGAAATTGACCGCGCTATATTTAAGCAAAGGTTATGCAGCTGCACGTTTTTATCTGCCTGAACAGGACCTGAAAGCAGGGACACTTAAGCTGCGTGTTGAGGAAGGAAAATTAAGCCAGTTACAGCTGACTGAACGCGCTAAAGGTACCATGTCATTAAAAACAGCCATTATTGGGGCTGAAGGCAAGCCGCTAAATTTAAGAGATTTAGAACAGGCACTGGATCAAATTAACAAGCTTCAATCCAACAATGCCACCATGAATATTTATCCGGGTGAGAAAACCGGTGAAAGTATTGTGGTATTTGACAATGAACCTTCAAAACGCTGGAACGGCTATTTTAGTTATGACAACAAAGGGCAGGATTCAACCGGACGCAATCAGGCGGCTTTGGGCGTAGGCATAGACAATATTTTTGGCTTGAATGATTTACTGAATCTTTCTTATAACCGTTCTTTGCCATTTAATATCAATCGTCAGGATTCATTTTCCAGCAGTGTTTTTTATGCCGTGCCATTAGGTTATCAAACCTTAAGTCTGAATGCTTCGCGTTCGGAATATGACTCAACATTACAGACTCAGTTTAACCAGCTGCATTCAAGCGGTGAGACCAATACCTATACAGGACGTTTAGATAGTCTGCTTTATAGGGGATTCAACAACCAGCTACGAGCAAATATTGGTCTGACCCATAAAGATACGGCTGCATTTTTAGAAGACGTTAAGTTGGATGTCAGTAGCCGAAAACTGTCGGTACTGGATATCGGTTTAAGTTACAGCGACATGCTTTTGACTGGTGTAGTCAATGCCAATGCCGGCTACAGCCGCGGTTTAAAACTGTTTAATGCACTAGAAGATGCAGCAGATTTGCCTGCTGAAATGCCAAAAGCGCAATTTGAAAAATTGACTTACGGTTTAAGTTATTTCAAGCCATTTCAGGCTTTAGGGCAAAATTTCAGTTTTTCTTCTAATTTTTCCGGCCAATATGCATTGGATACGCTATATGGCTCAGAGCAATATTCCATTGGCAGCCTGTACAGTGTCCGCGGCTTTAACCAAAGCTCACTCAGCGGTGACAGCGGCTACTCATTTAAAAACGATCTGAATTTGAACAAGGTCTATAGCTTAAGCAATGGCCCGCTGATTGCGCGCCATTATGTCGGTTTCGATTACGGAAAAGTGGATAACAAAGAAAATTCCAGCCAAGTTGGGGAACTGGCGGGTGTAAGTGCAGGTACTGCGTTTAATTTCAAAAATGTTGCGCTGGAGCTGATTGTTACGCAGCCAGTCTTGAAGCCAAACTTTATGAAAAAACCAGATACGGACTTCTTCTTTTCAACCACAGTCACATTTTAAGGAGATGTGGAAATGAACCATATTTATAAAACAATTTGGAATAAAACAAAAAATGCGTTTGATGTTGTAGCTGAAAATGTAAGTTCAAAAGGCAAAAAAACGGCAGGCAGCAAATCGGGTGCTGAAAATGGGACTGAACGAACATCACATTTTCTTGCGGTACTAACACCGCTGGCTGCCATGCTGTTTGTACAGTCAAGCTTGGCAGAAGTGATTGTAGGTGATACCAATACGCAAGTTCACAATGCCAATAACGGTGTGCAAATTATTGATATCGCGACAGCCAATGCGGCCGGAATTTCGCATAACCGCTACCTAAACTATAACGTAGATAAAACTGGTCAGGTCTTAAATAACGCTGCGCAATCAGTAACCCAGCTGTCAGTCATGACTGAACTGGCTGGCAAAATCATGACCAATGCCAATTTAAATACCAGCGCCAAAGTGATTTTGAACGAAGTCACAGGCGCAAACCGTTCTGCATTAAATGGTTATATAGAAGTTGCTGGCGCCAAAGCGGATGTGATCTTGGCGAACCCATACGGGATAACCTGTTCTGGCTGCGGTTTTATTAATACAGACAGAGCGACATTAACTACAGGCACCCCAAAGTTTAGCCCTGACGGAAACATTACCGGTTTTAACATTACACAAGGCAATATTTCTATTGCAGATAATGGTTTGAATGCCAACAGCACTGGCCTACTTCGTTTGCTATCCAGAAACCTAAATATTGATGGACAAGTCAATGCACAACAGCTGGAAGCGGTGACCGGGGCAAATGCTTATGACTATGCTACCGGTAAAGCCACAGCGATTGCAGGTACAGATGCTGCTGGGCAATATGCTATTGATTCAACCCTGTTGGGAGGTCTTTATGCAAATCGCATTAGCCTGATTTCTACTGAACAGGGTGTTGGCGTGCGTATGGCGGGTGATGCGGCTGCCAGCGCTGCAGACTTCACCTTGAGTGCCGCCGGTGATATTCAGCTGAATAATAAAATTAATGCCAAACAGGCAATTGATATACAGAACAGCTCTGCACAGCAGCAAAAATTAAATATTCAAGGCGGATTAACAGCAAACAGTATTGCAATTGGTGATGTGAATGCGCAAAAGTTCAATGTGGATGTGGCAGGTGGTACGCTATATGCTGGCAGCACGCTTGATCTTCAAAGTCAGGCATTTAACGCTAATAGTGCCAAAATTCAGGCCAAAGATGCGTTGAAATTAAATGCCAATGCAGATATTGCCTTGCAAAATACCGTGCTAGATGCTGTTGACCTGCACGTGAAATCCAATGCTTTCAACGCACAGGATTCACAGTTGAAGTCAGCACAAAGTATCAATATTCAGACTGCTCAGGATTTAAAGCTTAAAAACACAAATGCCGAAGTGCAAAATAATATTGTTCTCAATGCTGCCAATGGCAATATGGAACTGTCCGGTGGCAAACTGAAAGCGGGTAATGCTTTAGAGCTGAAGGCAAATCAGCTGGCACTGAGTGCACAGACGTCGGCTGCCAATACTAATATTCAGGCACAGCAGTTTACGCTAGATGAAAATGGCCTGATCGTTAGTCTAAACCATACTGCAGTCAACGCATTCAATGCCGATGTTTGGGGCCAACTGTATAGTTCAGCAGCCAATTTGAACATTGGCAACACGTTGAATAGCGGTAATAATACCCTTGTTTCTGTTCAGAATTTAAATACGGTAAATGCAAAAGACCTGAATTTAAAAGGGTTATGGGAAGCAGGCAATTTAACCCTAACAGCTTTGAATTCATTGCAACAGACTGGCGCTGTTTATGCGCAAAATAATTTGGCATTGCAAGCAAATACCATAAATTTGAGTGGTGCAGTACAAGCAGGCAGCAAACTGAATGCAAATGCCATGCAGCAGCTGACTGTGGACAGCCCAGCACAGCTGTTTAGCTCGGACAGCATTGAGCTTTCAGCAGATGCAATACAGCTGGATGGCTATGCAGGTGCAGAAAATTCAATCTCTGCAATTGCAGCGAATAATCTGAAAGCAGGTACTATGGCGCAGCTGGAAAGCAACGGTTCGATTGCATTACAGTCTAAAAATGCAGATATTGATTTGCAGGGCAAAACCTATGCGCAAACTCAGACGATTTCAGCCCAGAAAAACCTCAATATCGCTGCCGGTGCTGCGGTCACCACCGTAGGCAATTTAAACATTACGGCGGATACTTTAAACAATACAGGTGCAGTAAATACACAGAAGCTCACCAAAGCCCAGCTGAAAAAATTAAATAACCAAGGCAGTCTGATTTCAGACAAATTTGAACTGAGTACGCTGGATAGCGTAAACAATAGCGGCAAACTCATTTCCAATCAGGATTTAGAGCTAAACACAGCAGCCTTGACCAACGCTCAGAATTCAATTCTTGCTGGCAACAGCAATCTGAGCCTGCATATCAACGGTGCAGATTTTAATAACCAGGGGGTTATTTCTGCTATAGGCAGTCTGGTATTAGATGGTGCGCAAATCAATACCGTGAACAATGGTTCACTTTCGGCTGGAAATCAGCTGAATATTGATACCCAGATGCTGGACAATGCAGGCAAATTAAATGCTGCAGCTGTAAATATCAGCGCGTCTGATGTGAATAACAGCGCAAATATTATTGGCAGCACGGTAAAAATTAATGCGGATAAAAAAGCAGACAGTGCTATTGTCAATAGCGGAGAAATCTATGCAGCGAATCAAGCAGATTTAACCGTATCAGATAAGATTGACAACACGGGCTATATTTACACGGTAAATAATCAAAATGCTGGCGCCGTGAATTTAACCGCACAGCAGCTGTTAAATGGCAATAAAGGAATTATCAGTACCAATAATCTGCTGTTAAAGACAGATGAAATTGTCAATGCTGGACAAATTTCTGCAGATTCGGCAGTGATTGAAGGCAAGACTTCTTTGCAAACAACATTGACCAATACCGGGAAAGCATTATCTAATACCGGTATATATCTTTATAACTCGTTAAATGCAAAAAACTTGAGTAGTTTGAATAACTCAGGTGATGTTTATGTGAATTTAAACGCTTCAGACAGTCTGTCTGAAATTTCGGTAGCAGACCTGATAAACAATTCAGGTGCATATTTATATTTGGGCAATAACGCAAGTTTTAACCAGACAGGTTTGGTTTCAAAAAATGCCGGTGAAATTTATGTTCAAGGAAATGGCTCGGTACCACTAAAAACCTCAATCAACTTTACAAAATTAGATAATACTGGTGGTACGCTCAATATTGATGCTGCGACACTGAATTTTTCGAATAATTATCAGCATACCGGTAAGCTGAATGCGATGAACAGTGCAGCTGTCAATGCCAAAGCAGAGTTTACCAACAGCAGTACTGGAGACGTGAACCTGTATGATTCTGATCTGAATGCAAATAGCTTAACCAATAACAATCAGATCAAAACCTCGGGTGTATCTAAAATTGCAGCCGAAACCAAGCTGGTAAATAACAAGCTGATTCATTCTGCCGGTTCCTTGTTTATTGATACGGCAGCTTTAACCAATGCTGCAAAGTCAGGCATTATTTCTTTAAATAATTTGTTGATCAATACTCAACGCAGTGATGTAAATACCATCACCAACTTTGGTGATGTTTATGCTGCTGCATATCTGGTGCTGGGTAATGAAAACAGCAAGAAAACCAATGTTTATAATAAAATGAACAGTAATCAGTCTCAGGTTTCTGGTGGCAATTTGCAGGCTGGAAATGGGATAGAAGTTTACGGACATGATTTTGAAAATAATTATAATGTTTTAGTCAATAATGGCGATATTAATTTAGCGCTGAGCGGAAAGTTCTTGAATGAACGGACCTATTATGGCGATAAAATTAATATTACTGAAACGTGGAACACACCGAAGATGTACCTAACCAGTGATAATGACTGGGGCCATGAATCTTTTGATGACAGTGCGAGCAATACAGTTATTTATACCACTCAAGTTGCAATTAAAGGCGGCGGTGATGATGGTGTGCAAGCCAGTGTAGTGACGGAGACCTGGAAAAAGAGCACAGATGTGAAGGCCGGTACTGAAACTAACTATGACACAATCAAAAACTACCTAAATGGAGATATAGGCCAAGCCAAAATCGGTGCAAATAACGGTAATATTACTATTAACTATGTAGATGATTCGAAAAACATAGGCGGTAAAATTTATGCCGCGGGTAATGGCGCTGGAATGGTTAATATAGATGGACCTAATAATTTTACCAATCAATCCATTGATTTATACCGTGACAAATTGTTTGAGTTAAAATATTTATTGTTAACTGATCATAGCAACAGGGCTGGAGCAGTTGTTTCATTAGATTCAAAAAATTCAGGCACAATTCAATTAAGCAATATTGATGATGATGGTGATTTCAATCGCTCAAATAATTATATTGATGCAATAAAGAATCTATCAGGGATTTATTATTCTTATCGTGATACCAATATGGATAAGTACACGACTGTGACGGATAGATCAGGGGATACGTATACGGTTACTTATAATGTCAAAAATGTAATTGATGCGATTCGGAATAAGGTCAAATCTGATGGCTATAAAGCATTGGTTCCTCAAAATGTGCAAAGTAATACAGCGCAGTCTAAGGCAACAGTTACGGGTAACACGGTTCTTATAAAAGCAAAAAACCTGACCAATGAATCTGAAAGCAATCTTAATCATTTGGCTTTAAATAATGATAAGAAATTATGTGAAAATCTCGGTTTGACATGTCAAATAGACAAGCCGGCGGAAGATAAAAAAGAAAATGCTGATGCGCCGCAAGACGGAACGGATGTTGAAACGCTTAAAAAACAAGTGGACACTACAAAGTATACAGAAGATGTACGTATACGGGCTGTGAATCCTATTTCTCAATCACCTGCTGTCAATTTATCATTGCCTGTATCCGACTATGGTCAGTACATCATCACCAAAAATCCAAATTCAAAATATTTAGTCGAATCGAACCCGTTATATGGGGAAAATTCAAATGTCATCGGTTCAGATTATCTTCAAGAAAAATTGGGCATTAATCCAGACCAGTTGATGAAACGCCTAGGCGATAATGGCTATGAAATGAATCTGGTGCAGCAGCAACTGATTTCATCATTAGGTACAGCCGTACTTTATGCCAACAGCTCTATGGCCGACCAAATGCAAAAACTATTTGATCAGGCATCTGACCAGAAATCTACTTTAGGTTTGAAATATGGTACAGCTTTAACGCCAGAGCAAATCGGTAACTTGAAACAAGACATCGTTTGGATGGTAGCAACTGAAGTCGCTGGTCAAAAAGTATTGGTACCGCAGGTTTATCTCAGCAAGGCGACTGTGGACAGTATCAGTACTTCAGGTGCAGTGATTGAAGGTAAAACTCTGACTTATTTTGATGTTGAATCTTTAGACAATAAAAATGCAGCCATCCGTGGCGGCACAGTGGTTGTGGATGCTAAAAAGGATATCAACAATATTGGTGCGCAGATTAAAGGCGGTAATGTCTTCCTGACCTCTAAAGAAGGCTCAATTAACAATATTACCGAAGTGCATACTTCTGGTACCGATTCAGACCGTAAAACGTCGATTGGTGCAGTATCAGGTATTGTTAGCGATGGTGCACTGGTTATGGACGCAGCAAAAGATATCAATAATATTGGTGCCAAGCTGAAGGCTGGTGAAACACTAGCGCTGAAGGCTGGCGAAAATATTAATATCCTGTCTATTCAAAATGCTGAAGCTTCTTCAAAAAGTATTAAAAATGGCCGCAGTTCGACCAGTTCAGTCACCAACATGGGCTCGGTGTTAGAAGCGGGCGGCAATATGGTTATGGAAAGCGGTAAAGATACGACCATTAAAGGCAGTGATGTTACGGCTGGTGGTTTAATGTATGTGAAAACTGGCGGTGACTTTAAATTGCTGGCAGATCAGGATACGACTGAAACCAAGACGTCTACATCACGATCAGGCTTTGGTGTCGGTGGCGGAATTTGGGGTAAACAAACTGTCGAAACAACAGATTTCCAAGGGACCAATAAAGCCAGTAACCTAAGTGTGGGCAGTTTAATTGTCGACTCGGAAAACAAGGCGATTATTGAAGGCTCAAATATTGGCATACGTGACAAAGACAGTACCAGTTTGATTCGGGGTAAAGCCGGTGTAGATATTCTGGATGGCAAGGATGAAGAGCGTCATGAAAAGGTAACAACGACGTCAACTTATCTGAAGTCAACTAAAGGCAGCGCAAGCAATGATAATCCTATTTACGGTACTGCAGCCGATGGCATCCAAAAAGACAAAAAAGGGAAATTCAATGGCAATGCAACGCAAAACATGTATGGTGCTTCAACTGCAGATGAACCAGATGTTCAAGCTGGTGTGGGCGCTAAAGCAGAAAAAACTAAATTGTCCATGAATGTACAAGCAAATGCTTCAGCTTCAGCCAAAGGCGAAGCTGCACTGAAAATTTCAGAAACCACCAAAACTGTAGAAAAGAGCGGTTCTAGCACCAGTGTGGCATCTAATATTGTATCGGCAGGTAATTTAGCCATCATGTCTGACAACACTGTGAATGTGAGAGGCTCAAATGTTG
This sequence comes from Acinetobacter sp. T_3_1, assembly GCF_025377055.1. Lineage (NCBI taxonomy): Bacteria > Pseudomonadati > Pseudomonadota > Gammaproteobacteria > Moraxellales > Moraxellaceae > Acinetobacter > Acinetobacter sp. T_3_1. Next base: position 48,834 of record NZ_JACHVD010000004.1, read on the forward strand.
ATGTAGATGGAAAACTGGCTATTGCTGCCAAGAATTTGCTGGTCGAAGCTGGAAAAAATACCAGCTATGCCTCTCGTGATGTAAAACGTACTTCTGTAGGGATTTTTGCAGAAGGTGATGCTAGTGCTCAAGCAGCAGCACAAGCTGGCGGAAAGGTGGGCGTCAATGGTGCATCCTTGGGTGTGAGTGCGGGTATGAGTGCACAAGCTAATTCGACGGTTACTTTTGGCGCGAAGAAAGAGCATCAGAATGAGACCATGAACAGCTTGACCCATAGTAATTCAAGTCTGAAATCTGGTTCAGACATGCTCATCAAAGTGACGGATACAGCAACGTTCAAAGGTGCAGATGTACAGGCCGGACAATGGGATAAAAATGGTGATCCGATTGGAAAACCTGCAGCTTTAAGAATAGAAGCTAAAAACATTAAAAATCTGGCTGTACAAGATACACATAGCGAAACTAGCACCAGTTCAAGCAAATTGGCAGGGGTTTATCTAAGTGGTAGTGTCTCTGCCCAAGCCAGTGCACAGGCGAGTGCTTCGGCAGACGTAACCAACATCAATCCTCTCAGTGCATCTGCATCTGCATCAGCCGGTGCCTCTGCAGAAGTTGGTGCAGGCTTAAGAACAGCAATTGAAAACAATGAGCAGTCTTATGACACTGTGACAAATAAAGGGAATAACTTTAAAGCAACTGGTAGTTTTGTCCGTATCGCTGAAAATGAAATTCTAGATCAGGCCACTCAAGTCAATGCTGGTACTATTTACCAAAGTGCTGCATCGATTAAAGATGAGGCTGTGCACGACAGCCAGACTTTCCACAGTAACAGCCAGTCCCATGAGGCTCGGTTAGGCTTGTATGCGGAAGCTGGAGCAAGTGCTAGTGTATCTGCAGAGGCAAGTTTAGGTGCTACAGCATCTACTGGAACTAGTAAGCAATCAAGTGGTGCAAGAGAATCAGGTTCAGGTGGTAAGGCTACTAAAGTGGCAGCTGGTGTTTCTGCACAATACAGTATGGAGTCTTCAAAAGTTGACAGCAAAGATACGCAGGCAAGAAGCTCTTCGTTTACTTCAAGTGGAAATATCACTTCAATTTCCAGCGGTGAAACACAACTGAATGGTACACAATTTAACTCGGGTGGCGACATCAATCTAGAGGCATCTAAGCTAACTTATAACGCTGTGCATGATACACATGAGTCTAGTTCTACTAGTCGCAATGCCGATGTCAATCTAAAAGTGGGGATGGATTTAAAAGGTGTGCCAGATATAGAGGCGGGTGCCGAATATGGCCAAAATAAAAATAATGCCAAGTCATCTACAGCGGTTGTAGGAGGTTTAAACGCATCTGGAAATATTAAGGTCAGAGCAAGCGAAGCAAATTTTGAAGGTACAGCCTTTACGGGCGACAGTGTATCTATTCAAGCGAACAAAACAACCTTTAGTGCAGCTGAGAGTACTAGCACTAGTAATTCAACTGGTTTTGGTGTCGGGGTAGGTTTTGAAAATGCACAAAAAAGTACTACAAATTCTCATGAAAATGTAAAGCGGACATTAACTGATGCTGAGGGTGGATCAACACAGGATACTACACATAAATCAGGTGGTGTTTCTGCCAGTTTCGATATTGCGAAAAGTAACTCAACTAAGTACACCGGCTCTGAAATTACGGCTAATCGTTTTGAAGTGAGTGCACCTGCCACTGCCCAGCCTGCGAGTTCTGGTGATGCTGCATCAGCTCAACCGACATTAAGCATGGAAAATGTCAAATTTAATTCGGTGAATAGTGACGGTAAAACGGTTGAAGACAGTTCGGTTAATCAAACTGACAAGTCAGCAGTTCAAGTGACTTCGACTACGAAAAAGGATAAAAACTCTAGCTTTGAATTGGGTGGAGAAGGTAGTGCAGATTCAGATGACTTGCGTCAGATAAAAAACAACAGGAATGCTTACACGGGGACGTATACAAGTACAGACCGTATTCGTGATTCTAAGGAAGAGTTAGAGCAAACTTATGTGTCGGGTACAGAACATTTAATAGAAAACTCTACACATCGAAATGTTGCTGATGCAGTTACGAAGGGGGTTGGAAAGTTAAGAGATTTCTTCAGGCCTACCACTCCCAATCCTTAAAGTTGTTTTTGAGTGGGATTAAAAATGGTGCAGATTTTCTGCACCATTTTTTATATCGGTTATAAGAATAGATATTATGAATGTCACCGATTTTATTCATCATATTCTGTAAATATTTCTTCAATTTCATCCCATTGGGACAAGTTAAACTTTTTTTATTCACTTCGAATTTTAAACCTACGCCATCAAGCACACGTTCAAATATGTCAAATGAACCTGTAAAACGGCCATTCTGCATCTTAGTATTGGGGCAGTTGGCATGTATTATGAAACAGACCTTAAATGCTGAAACTTATTATATTATTAAATAAATATAGTCCCCATCAAATGCCGGGACTAAACACCTAGATTAGTTCTGTTGAAATTTGATACCTATCCCTAAATTTATTATCTATACTAAACAAAAGGGATCTATTAAATCTTCTGCTATTTAAGGCAGAAGCATGGATTTTATTCTATTTATTTTTGTGCATTACAAAACTCAGCCCAATCAGCCATCAATCCTTTTCGTTTTTCTAGATAAGCACCACGTAAATAAGCCGCTTCTACTTCATCTGGCAATTTATGTGCAAGCACATGTTCACAAACTTCTCTAGGGTAATCAGTTTTGTCTGCTGACCAGTCGCGGAAAGTAGAGCGGAAACCATGTGTCGTGATCACTCTGTTTTGTTTAGGATCTATATAGCCTAAACCATCTTCTTTAACTTTTTGTTCATGCATTCGTTTGATCAGAGTCGTCAATGACATGTCAGAGAGCATACCACCACGAGGAGCAGGGAAGATGAAATCTTGTGGCTGAGTATATTCTTGAATTAATTCGAGTAAAGCTATTGCCTCTTGAGACAATGGAACACGGTGTTCTTTGTCTGCTTTCATACGCTCTTTAGGAATGATCCAGACCTTATTCTTAAAATCAATTTCTTGCCATGTGGCACCAAAAACTTCGCCAGAGCGACAGGCAGTTAAAATTACAAATTCAAGTGCCTTGGGTGAAATTCCTTTTTTTTGTCTCAAGTGCTGAATAAATTCAGCCAATTGTTCATAAGGTAAAGATGGGTGAGGACGTGATTCTTGTTTTAGGTTACCTAAAATTGGCTCAAGATTACCTTTCCACTCAGCAGGGTTGTCACCTACAAAATATCCCATAGCTTTGGCATAATCAAAAATTATTTCTATACGACCACGAATACGTTTAGCTGTTTCGTTCTTTTCAGTCCAGATAGGTCTAAGAACTTCGGCAATATCGACTTTAGTAATTGTACTAATACTAATATCACCTAGAGTTGGGTAGATATAGGTTTCTAATGTAGATGTCCACTGTCCAATATGCTTTTCATTTTTAAGTTCACGGGTTTTATTTGCTATAACAACTTTTGCACACTCAATGAATGTTTTGTCACGTAGTTTCTGGATATGTAGTTTTGTAAGTTGTTCCTGTTTATGAGCAATTGGATCAATGCCACTTCGTATTTGTAATCTTAATTCAGTTGCTTTGGCACGGGCTTCAGCTAAAGAAACTTCAGGGTAGGGACCGATTCCAATATCACGGCGATGTGGTTTTAGCTTCCCATCTTTATCCAGACGTTTTCCCACTACTGCACGCAAAATCCAGACACGAGAATTGCCTTCTACATTCAAGCATAAGCCATCTACACCGCCTACAGAATGTCGACCAATGTCTTTAATTTTTGCTACACTGAGCGCAGATAGCTCTTTAGATTTCTTTGGCATGTCTTGATTTACCCCACAACCTACCCCTCATAAAATACTGGAAATGGTAGGATTAGGCAAGATGACTTAGGACAATAAAAATATTAAGTAATTGAAAAATATATGTTTATAATATTATCTGAGATTGCTTAGGACTACTGTTAGACGGACACCGCTTCCGCCAAATTCAAAAGCCCCTGTGAAAACAGGGGCTTTTTTACATTGAAATTTAAAATAAGTAAAATAATAACCATGATGTTAAATAACTATAAAAATGAAATTTATTTCCTTTAGTAAAATTTGATTATGTTCAGGATATCTTTATATAAAAAACTAAGAATATTTCATGATAAAAGTTTTTAAATCCCTATTTTTGGTGATATGAATCACGAAAATAATATGATATTAATGCTTAATATTTCATCATTTTTTCTGTGATTTTCTTGGGGTTTTCATGAATAAAATTTATAGGGTAATTTGGAATAAACAGTTGGCATGTTGGCAAGCGGTCTCTGAACTGGCAAAAAGCCACAGCAGCACTACACAAAAAGCAGCTGCAAGCGAAACGGAAAGTTCTGTATGTCATAGCCTCAGTTCTGTCAGCTCATGGATGCGTTCAATTCTATTCTTCAGTGTGGCGGTGTTGCCTTTATCTATACATGCCGCAATTTCCACTACCGAACTTCCGACAGGCGCACAAATCAATTCAGGTTCAGCGAGTTTTAATCAAACCAGTAATACCTTAAATATCAATCAAAATAGCCAGAACCTGAGTACCTACTGGAACACCTTTAATATTGGTCAGGATGCCACGGTTAACTTTAATCAGCCAAACCAGTCTTCTACCGCTATTAACCATGTACTGGATAGTAATGCCTCGCAAATCATGGGGCGTTTAAATGCCAATGGTCAGGTGTTTTTACTCAATCCGAATGGGGTCGTATTTTCCAAAACGGCACAGGTCAATGTCGGCGGCTTGGTCGCGTCAACCTTAAACTTAAGTGATGCCGATATTCAAAATGGTAAATACACCCTAAAAGGCGATGCCAACAGCACAGCAAGTATTGAAAACCAGGGTTCTATCCAGACCTTACAAGGCGGAACGGTTGCTTTAATTGCACCGAATGTGAAAAACACAGGAACGATTAGCACACCCAATGGCACAACGCATCTTACATCTGCTAGCCAGGTGACTTTAGCCCTACAGGATGGTTCACTGACCCAGTACCAGGTCGATCAAGGTGTGCTGCAAGGCTTGGTGGATAATGGCGGGGCAATTATTGCCGACAATGGTGCCGTGTATTTAACTGCCAAAGCCAAAGACAGCTTAAGCAAGGCGGTAGTGAATCACAGCGGCATTATTGAAGCCAATCGTTTAAGCCAAAATGCCAAGGGTGAAATCATCCTTTTAGGAGATATGCAGTCTGGCGAAACTCATGTTAGCGGGACACTCAAAGCTGAAGGCAAAAATGGTGTAGATGGCGGTTTTATAGAAACCAGTGCTGCCCATGTCGAAATAGCTGCGGATACAAAAGTGTCTATGGCTTCAGATACAGGAAAGTCCGGATTATGGCTGATCGACCCAGTAGATATAACCATTGATACAGCTAAAGCTACAGCCATTCAAACTGCATTGAATAGTGGTGATGTCACTGTAACGACTGCCAATAGTGCAAGCAACTCTTGGGGAGTAAATGGCACAGGTACAGCCAAAGGGGATATTCATGTCAACTCTGCAATTAGCTGGTCAAGTAATCAGGCACTGACTTTAAGAGCAGATAACGATATTAATATTAATGCCGATATTACTGCTACCGGGGCAACGGGGAAGTTAAATCTGAAATATGGTCAAACTACAAGTAACACCCATGCCAACTATTATTTAAACAATGGGGCGAAAGTTAATCTAAAGGCGGGGGATAATTTTAGCACCCAGAAAGGTACAGAAGCGGTTAAAGAATATAAAGTCATTACTGCTTTAGGTGTTGCAGGCTCTACAATAGGGACAGATTTACAGGGCATCAACGGTAATTTGTCTGGTAATTATGTTTTGGGTGCAGATATTGATGCCAGCGGTACATGGGAGTGGAATGGTTATACTGGATTTGATCCGATTGGCTCTTATAATACAAATTTAAGTCCATTCGATCCATCACAACAGGCTTTTCGTGGGCGCTTTGATGGCTTGGGGCATGCGATTAATGGATTAACTATAGAATCTATGTATCAGGGAATTGGACTGTTTGCGATTACCGATCAGAATGCATTAATACAAAATGTTGGACTCAATAATATTTATTATTCAGGTTATGGTAATACTGGCGGACTTGTTGGGTTGAATCTAGGCACGATTAATAATGTTTATGTAAACGGAGGGACAGTCACAGGGAATACAGACCAATATGGAGGATTGGTGGGGTGGAATTTTTATACAGGAAAAATTTTAAATTCCTATACCAATGTAATTGTTAAAGGGAAATATTCTAGTAATAACAATATAGGAGGACTAGTTGGAAATAATGAGGGTACTATTGATTCTTCCTTTGCTACAGGTTCTGTAAAAGGAAATAAATATATTGGTGGTTTAGTTGGTACAAATGCATCAATGGGCTTTCCCACATCTGGAAAAATTGTTAACTCTTATGCAACAGGTGCTGTAGTCGGAAATCAATATGTTGCTGGATTGGTAGGTTTTAATGGCGGCAGTGTTGAAAAAAGTTATTCTTCGGGAAATGTAACAGGAAATACTTTTGTTGGTGGGCTTGTTGGTGGTGGAAATGGTACAACGGCAAATAGCTTTTGGAATACTACTACTTCAGGGCAAACAGGTAGTGCAGGCGGTACGGGTAAAACAACAACCGAACTTCAGCAACTTTCTACTTTTGCTGGCTGGGATATAGATGCAACTGGAGGTACCGGGAGAACTTGGCGTATATATGAAGGACAAAGTACACCATTATTGCGTTATTTATTAAAACCAGTGGTTTCAACGACCCTACTATCCACTAATTTTATAGATCAAATGTACAATGGATTAATAAGTTCAGGAGGTTTATTAAATCCAGGATTTACATATAAAACAATAAGTAAAAATGTCGGTACTTATAGTATTTCTGATGGGTCAATTATTATTATGGGGGATCTTGCGGCTCAAAATATGTCGCAATTTGGAAACGATATTATTTATAAAAATATAATTGGTCCTTCATCTTTTAATATTATTCCGGCTCCAATTGCGGTGTCTGGTATTCAAGCAAATGATAAGACTTACGATGGTACAACAGCCGCGACATTAAATACCAGCGCGGTAAACTTAATAGGCAAAATTGCAGGAGATAACCTTGCTTTAACAGGTGCAACAGGTATATTTAACGATAAAAACGTAGGCAGCAATAAAGCAGTGACGGTGAATAGCTATACCTTAATGGGAACAGATGCAGGCAACTACCATCTGATCTATCCAACAACGGGACTGGCTGCAACGATTAGCAAAGCCAACTTGGCTGTTACCGGGCTAAGTGCAAACAATAAAATTTACGATGCCACTACAGCAGCGACAGTATCTGGAACCGCGAGTGTAAGTGCATTCGCGGGTGATGTGGTGGCTGTGGCAGGAACGGGAACCGGAAGCTTTGCGGACAAAAATGTCGGTACACATAAAGCGGTAACGGTAAGGGGTTATAGCCTAACGGGCACAGATGCAGGCAACTACCCGCTGGTTCAACCGACAGGCCTGAACGCCAACATTAGCAAGGCCAACTTGGCTGTTACTGGGCTAAGTGCCAACAATAAAATTTACGATGCCACTACAGCAGCGACATTATCTGGAACCGCGAGTGTAAGTGCATTCGCTGGTGATGTGGTGGCTGTGACAGGAACGGGAACCGGAAGCTTTGCGGACAAAAATGTCGGTACAAATAAAGCGGTAACGGTAAGCGGTTATAGCCTAACGGGAGCAGATGCAGGCAACTACACGCTGATCCAGCCAACGGGGCTGACTGCATCGATTAGTAAAGCAGTTATCAATGCGATTACCGGCATTACCGCCAATAACAAAACCTATGACGGCACGACCGCTGCAACCTTAAACACCGGTTCAGCAGGCTTTACGGGTATGGTCGCTGGGGATAACTTAACTGTTGTCACCTCCACAGGTAATTTTATTGATAAAAATGCAGGCACCGGAAAAACTGTCAATATCACAGGTTTAAGCTTGGGGGGTAGCGATGCAGGCAACTATGTCTTGGCATCAACAACAGCAATGACCACAGCAGATATTAGTAAAGCAACAATCGCCAATGTTGCAGGCATTACAGCCAATAACCGAGTTTATGACGGAACAAAAGATGCCGCTCTCAATAGTGGTTCAGCACAATTTAATGGCATCGTTGCAGGAGATCAGCTGACAGTTGCAACAGCCACAGGGCAATTCAATGATAAAAATGCAGGCACCGGAAAAACTGTCAATATCACAGGTTTAAGCTTGGGGGGTAGCGATGCAGCTAACTATACACTTACATCAACAACAGCAATGACCACAGCAGATATTAGTAAAGCAACAATCGCCAATGTTGCAGGCATTACAGCCAATAACCGAGTTTATGACGGAACAAAAGATGCCGCTCTTAATAGCAGTTCAGCCCAATTTAATGGCATCGTTGCAGGAGATAACTTAACTGTTGCAACAGCCACAGGGCAATTCAATGATAAAAATGCAGGCACCGGAAAAACTGTCAATATCACAGGTTTAAGCTTGGGGGGTAGCGATGCAGGCAACTATGTCTTGGCATCAAATACTGCAAGTAATACTGCTGACATCACAGCCAAAACCTTAACGGCAGGCTTGATTGCACAAAACAAGGTCTATGATGGAAATACCTCAGCAACAGCCAGCTTTACTGATAACCGCATTGGCACTGATGATGTACAGGTGAATGGTACCGCCAGCTTTGCAGATAAAAATGTTGGGACAGGAAAAACAGTAACCAGCACAGGCTTAACATTAAGCGGAGCAGATGCAGGCAACTACATCCTGGCTGCAACTACGGTGACAGATACCGCGGACATTGCCAAAGCCAAAATCAGTCAGGTCAGCGGCATTACAGCGCATAGCCGTATTTATGATGCAACCATTCAGGCTGCACTGGACACAGCCACAGCACAGTTCAACGGCATGGTTGCAGGCGATCAACTCATTGTGGCAACGGCAACCGGACAATTTAGCGATAAAAATGTCGGTACTGCCAAACAGGTCAGTATTATCAACATCAGCTTAAAAGGTGCCGATGCCCATAACTACGAGCTGGTCAATAGCACGGCACAAACCACGGCAGACATCAGTAAGGCCCATATCAACAATATCACCGGGATTACTGCCGATAACCGCACTTATAACGGATTGACAGCTGCCAGCTTAAATAGCAGTGCTGCTGAATTTAATGGCATGGTTGCCGGTGATCAACTCACTGTTGCAACCGCAAGCGGACAGTTTGATGATGCTTTACCGGGTCAGGGCAAAACGGTACGCATTTCTGGACTCAGTCTGGGTGGAACAGATGCGCAAAACTATCATCTGCTGGATAGCACCGCCTTGACCACGGCAGATATCAGTCTGCTGACCCCAGCAGCTTATCTGCAGGCCATTCAGTTTAAACGTCCACGCTACTTACCAGAAACCAATAATGCACTAAACACAGTCAACATTGAATTACGCCAGGGTGGGGTAAATACCTCAGGCATCCAGACACTTGCAGGGGAGCACTAATTGATGAAACCACAACTGAACCTATTGGCTTTATCCATTGGTGCATGTTTAGCTTTATGCGCGACCAGCAGTCAGGCTGCACCAGCACCCAATGCCGGACAATTATTGCAACAGCAGCAACAGGGGCAAATACCTGAACCGCAAGCTGCGGTGGAGGTCGACAGCCCCGCTGTGGGAACGGCACCGGTTGCTACGGACATACAAGTTTCGGTACAGAAAATTGAAATATCCGGCAACAGCCGCTTCAGTACAGCCCAGTTGCATCAGCTGGTTGCCGATGCAGAAGGCCAGCAGTTGAACCTGAATCAGCTGTGGCAGGTGGCACAAAGCATCACCCAGTATTATCAGCAGCACGGCTATGCCTATAGCCGTGCCTATTTGCCGCAGCAAAACCTGAGCCAGGGCATTGTCCGCATTCAAGTGCTGGAAGCCTATTATGACCAAACCGTCATCAATAACCAGAGCCGTACCCAAAACTGGCTGGTGCAACATACCGTTGCCCCGTTGAAACAGGGCGAACGCATCAACAGCGATCAAATGCAGCAACAGCTTAAACTGCTCAATCGCCTAAAAGGGGTAACTACCCGCAATGTCCTCACGCCCGGAGCAACCGTCGGCAGCAGCCAGCTGAATGTGCAAGCTGAAAATAGCGCCCTGCTGGGCGGTTATGTCGGAGCGGATAACTTCGGTAATGAGTACACCGGTCGTGCCCGAGGTACTGCAGGAATTGCTGCCTATAACCTTGCCGGTCTGGGGGATGAACTCAGTCTTGATATCATGACTGCCGGAGAGCGCATGAACTATGGCCGGGTGGGTTATGCCTTTACCTTTACCGGCATGGGCACACGGGCCGGGGCGAGTTATTCCTATCTGGATTATGAACTGGGTAAAGAACTGAAAACCCTGGGTGCAGAGGGAAATGCCGCACAGAGCAGCGTATTTGTCAGTCAGCCTGCATTGTTGACCAATAATGCTGAAGTGCTGTTCACCCTGCAATATGACCATAAACAGCTGGAAGATGAGATCCACCTGAATCAATATTTTAAACACCGTGATATTGATGTACTGACAGCACGGCTGGATGGTTCGCAATTTGACACCTTGATGGGTGGTGGGCTGACTCAATATGGCGTATCCACCAGCTTTGGCCGGGTAAAATTCAAAAATGCCGATGCGGCTGCTTTGGATGAACAAACGGCCCATACCGCGGGTGACTATTATACGGCCAGCCTGAACCTTTCGCGCTTGCAGAATCTGGGCAGCAAAGGCACGCAGGGCTATCTGGGCCTGTATGGCCAATATAGTCCGTATAACCTGGACAGTGCAGAACAATATCTGGGAGGCGGTCCATTCAACGTTCGCGGTTATGAATCGAGCCAGTTTGCCGGATCAACGGGCTATTATGCGACGGCGGAACTCAGACAGCGCTTATTTGCCGATGCCCAAAATCAGGTGGGTGGAAAAGTCTTTGTGGATACGGCAGAAGTGACCCTGAATGCAGAAAAATGGACAGGGGTAACTGGAGATAACACAGCACGGCTCAGCAGTGCCGGGCTGGGCTTGAACTGGAGCAATGCATGGAATATCCAGGCCAATGCCGAAGTGGCCTTTCCGATAGGAAATACGCCAAGTCAGCTGGATGACCGGGATGATCACCAGTATTGGCTCAGTATCCGTAAATATTTCTGATCAGACATGACTGAATTTACGCTATGGCTCATCCAGAGTGTAAATTCATCTGAAGACTGATAAAAATCAAGAGCGATCAAAGTGCCCTTTCCGCATAGAAAGGGCCTTGTTTTATCTGGCTTACTGGAAAGAACAGGAGAGATAAGTTCAGTCTACACATTTTGGAAGGATAGGGCTGAATAAGCCCGTAATGCGAACTAATTCTGGCAGGCTGGGGTGCTGGAGTCATCAAGGTTGAACGGCCGCAAACCGGTGATGAATTAAAGCGCTTAACGTCCAGGGTATTATTGATAGAGAGTTGATGGTGAACTGGCTTAATCCATCTGATAGAAGTTTTAAGCGCTGCTGTTTTGACTGAATTTGAATAAATTCGGTTTTTTTATCAAGTTGATTTATTGGTCAATAATACCTGCTTGCATGGTCAGATTTCGCTGCAGGCGTTATTATAGCGGTCTTCAAGTCATTGGAACGCGCTATGAAAATTGTCGCAGATGAAAATCTGGCATTTACTGAATATTTCTTTGCCGATTTTGGCGAAATTCAGCAGGCTGCAGGGCGAACCTTAACCCATGCGGATGTGAAAGATGCAGAAGCGTTACTAGTGCGTTCTGTGACCAAAGTCAATGCCGAGCTGGTTCAGGACACGAAATTAAAATTTGTCGGCAGCGCGACCATAGGCACCGATCATCTGGATATAGCTGCTTTAGAACAATGCAACATTGCCTGGTCGAATGCCGCAGGCTGTAATGCGCAGGCCGTTGCGGAATATGTGATTACTGCTTTACTGTATTTAAAACCTGAACTGCTGGATGCCAATGACAGCTTTACTTTAGGTATTGTCGGTCTGGGCAATGTCGGTTCGCGTCTGGCTGTTATGGCAAAGCTTCTGGGCTGGAAGGTGATTGGTCATGATCCCTTTGTACAGCGTGAACATGTACAGCAAGTTGAATTTGAAGAATTATTAAAAACAGCCGATGCCATATCAATCCATGTGCCATTGACCAAAACAGGCAATCATCCGACTTACCATCTCATCAACGCTGAAGCTTTAGCACAGATGAAGCCTGCAGCGATTTTAATTAATTCGGCACGCGGCCCGGTGGTTGAAGAATCGGCTTTAATTACCGATATTCAACAGACCCAGCGTGCAGTCGTTCTCGATGTCTTTGAACATGAACCGGAAATATCAGAACAACTGTTAAATCTGGTGCGTTTGGTCACGCCACATATCGCGGGTTATAGCCTGGAAGGCAAGGCACGCGGTACGCAAATGATTTACGATGCATTCTGCCAAACCTTTCATTATCCGGCTGAAAAGCAGTTTGAAACGCAATTGCCTGTCTGTGAGCCATATTTTAAAGACCGTGAGTTAAAGGCGGTGTTAAAGCAGTATTTAACCCAAATCTATGATATTGCCCGGGATGATGCGAACTTAAGGTCTTGCCTGAAAGATGGCAAGGTTGATCAAAAAGCCTTTGATTATTTGCGTAAAACTTATCCCTTACGCCGTGAATGGGCCGCACATGGAGGGCCGAAGGCATGAGCCAAACGCTAACCTATCAGCCGACATGTGATTTAAAGGCTATGCAGGCACGGGCCAAAATGTATGCACAGATCCGGCAGTTTTTTGCCGAACGAGATGTACTTGAAGTTGAAACGCCAATCCTGTCTCAGGCGGGAGTGACGGATGTGCATCTGGCCTCAATCCAGGCACAGCGACATGTACACGGCAAAAAGCAGACCCATTATCTGCAAACCTCACCCGAGTTTGCCATGAAACGGCTGTTGGCGAGTGGCAGCGGTCCGATCTATCAAATCTGCAAAGTCTTCCGTGATGACGAGCATGGGCGTAAACACAATAGCGAGTTCACCATGCTGGAATGGTACCGTCCCGGCTTCAGCCTGAAAGACTTGATGTTTGAAGTCACGGACCTGTTAAATGTCACCCTTAAAACCCGTTTTGGAGAAGTCCGTCCAACCATTTTAAGTTATAAGCATGCCTTTATGGATCGTTTGAATATCAATCCATTACAAGCTGGCTTAAAAGAACTGAAAGATTGCTGTAACCGGGTTGGTCTCAATCTGGACTTGGATGATGATCGCCTGGGGTATATTGATTTGCTTTTTTCACACTTTGTCGAACCGAGTCTGGGTTTTGACGCGCCAGTATTTTTAACCGATTTTCCGCCTGAACTGGCTTCCTTGGCCAAAACTCGCATAGATGAGGATGGGGAACTGGTGGCTGCCCGCTTCGAGCTATATATCGAAGGTCTGGAATTGGTCAATGCCTATGACGAGCTGATTGATGCCGATGTACTGCGTTCCCGTTTTGAAGCGGATAATGCCGAACGTGCAAAACTGGGCTTACATGTTATGCCGATTGATGAATATCTACTGGCGGCATTACCGCACATGACTGAATGTTCTGGTATTGCTTTGGGTGTAGACCGTTTACTGATGGTGGCAACTGAGCAAATGAAACTTGAAAAAGTGATTGCTTTCCCGGCGGATATTTCTTGATTTAAGTGATTACTTATATTAGTTGACCTCCTGAAAATCCCCCTAACCCCCTTTATGAAAGGGGGAGTCTCTCTTTGGAAAAGAGGGATTTAGGGAGATTGATAGGGATCAAAAAAAGAGCCCTCAGGTTATTAGTGTTACAGAGTTTGATTTAAGTAGGCTGTGGATACACGAGTGTGGCAAGGATGCCACACGTTACCCATCATAACAAGGACGTTATGTATGGGTAATAAAGGCTTTTCTTGCGGACTCAAAATATATTTTGAGATCCTCATTTTGGCCTCTCAAAAGTAAGACATCGCCTACACAAATGCCTTTCAATTTTATTGAAAAACTGCGGCAGTGAAAGCTTCTAACTTAAATAGGATGATTTGAATTAACTATTTTCTCAAAAAATAGTCCTTAATCAAATTATGGGACAACAATATCCTTGGATACTGTTGATATCTACCCCACTACAGCAACTTGCCGAGCTTTCAGTTCTGCAATGGCTTGGATTCTACGCTCAATCAGCATTTCGCCAATATCGGGTCCCTGAATATCAGGCGGTAAATCCTGTGCCTTGATATTACGAACCACGTCCATTGCCTCAAGTACATAAGCTGCCTGAGGATATTCACGATCTTCCAGACCTAAACGGCCACGGGAGTCACATTCACAAGCCTGTATAAATGCTTCAACACGTTCAGGGCGGCGCAGCACATCCAAACGTTGCAATAAACGCCATAAAGTACCCGGTTTCAGGCTTAAAGCCTGATGGCATTTTAAATGTTCTTTACAGACTGCAATCGCCAGCTGTTTGGCATTGGTTGGAACTTTCAGACGGTCACAGAGCTCAGTCACCGGTTTTACCCCGCGTTCTTCGTGCATGATATGGCGCGGTAATTCATCCGCCGGTGTTAAGGCCTTGCCCAGGTCGTGAACCAGCACAGCAAAGCGCACATCTAAAGAATAGTTGGCTTTACAGGCCTGTTGTAATGACATCATGGTATGAATGCCACTGTCAATTTCCGGATGATATTCGGGACGCTGTGGAATACCGTATAAAGCATCCAGCTCCGGGAACAGGACTTTTAACGCACCACAGGCACGTAAAACAGCAAAGTATTCATCGGCATGCTCTTCCATCAGCGCACGGGAAGTTTCTTTCCAGACGCGTTCCGGGATCAGCGCATTGAGCTCGCCTGATTCCACCAATTGTTTCATTAAAGTGAGGGTTTCTTCCGCTATGCTAAAGCCTAAACTTTTATAGCGTGCAGCAAAACGGGCAATACGCAGCACACGTAGCGGATCTTCGACAAAGGCATCCGAAACATGACGTAGAATGCGTTGTTCCAAGTCCTGCTGGCCATGATATGGATCGTAAATATTGCCATCATGATCCATGGCCATGGCATTGATGGTCAGGTCACGACGGATCAGATCTTCTTCAAGGCTGACGCTTGAGTCTGTATAAAATTCAAAACCGTGATAACCATGACCGGATTTACGTTCAGTACGTGCCAGCGCGTATTCTTCTTTTGTTTCTGGATGTATAAATACAGGAAAGTCTTTGCCCACCGGCTGATAGCCCTGAGCAAGAAGTTGTTCCGGTGTTGCACCGACCACAACATAATCTTTTTCGTGATAGGGATGACCGAGCAAGTGATCTCGAACCGCACCGCCTACTAAATAAACTTGCATGAAAAAACCTCTATTCTTCAAGCAATCATGCTACAGAATAGAGGTTTTCTCAAGTCACAAAATGTGATCTAGCGGACTAAATCAAAGTGCTGACTTTTCGTTTTCCTGAATTTCAGCAACGGTTAATGCTGTCATGTTCACCAGACGACGTGTAGTCGTAGTTGGTGTCAGGATGTGGACAGGTTTAGATGCACCTAACAGGATAGGGCCAATGGTGACGTTATTGCCTGAAGTTGATTTCAACAGGTTAAACGAAATATTGGCTGCATCCAGATTTGGCATAATCAACAAGTTTGCAGAACCTTTGAAACGCGAATTCGGGAATGCGAATTGACGGATATTTTCGTCAAGCGCCGCATCACCGTGCATTTCACCTTCAACTTCCAGTTCAGGCGCGATTTCAGACAAGATGTCATATACTTTACGCATTTTTTGCGCGCTTAAGTCATCTTGGTCGCTACCGAAGCTTGAGTGAGAGAGAAGCGCGATACGTGGTGTTACACCAAAACGACGTACTTCTTCAGCAGCCAGAATGGTCATTTCAGCAAGCTGTTCAGCTGTCGGGTTACGGTTGATATAGGTATCTGCAATGAACAGGTTACGGTCTTCAAGCATTAAGGCATTCAGCGTGAAGAATGTGTTATGACCTTCTTTCTTACCAATGACGTTGCTTACAAAGTCCAGGTGGATGTCGTAGCTTGAATACGTACCACATAACATACCATCTGCAAGACCGTGTTTGACCAGCATAGATGCGATTAAGGTAGAGCGGCGACGCGCTTCACGTTGTGCATATTCCGGTGTTACACCTTTACGTTGCATGATGCTGTAGTAGTCATCAGCAAACATTTCGTAATGTGGATTCTTTTCTTGGTCGATGATTGTGATGTTTACACCATCTTCAAGACGTAGACCCAATTTTTTAATGTTTGCTTCAATCACTGCAGGGCGACCAACCAGAATCGGTTTAGCCAAGCCTTCATCCACCGCAATTTGTACGGCACGAAGTACACGCAGGTCTTCACCTTCAGCATAGGCAATACGCTTAGGATCAGTTTTTGCCTGAGCAAAAATTGGTTTCATCATGAATGCAGAGTTGTACACAAACTCAGACAGACGTTGACGGTATGCAGAGAAATCCTTGATTGGACGGGTTGCTACACCAGAGTCCATAGCCGCCTGTGCAATTGCAGGAGCAATTTCAAGAATCAAGCGTTGATCCAATGGACGCGGAATTAAATAGTCACGGCCAAATGATGCTGATTTTTCACCATACGATGCGGCATCTGCTTCAACATGTGCCATGCGCGCAATGGCATGTACACAGGCAATCTTCATTTCTTCGTTGATGGTGGTTGCGCCAACGTCAAGTGCACCACGGAAGATATAAGGGAAGCAAAGTGCGTTGTTCACCTGGTTTGGATAATCTGAACGGCCGGTTGCCATGATCACGTCATCACGAACTTCATGCGCATGTTCAGGCAGAATTTCTGGATCCGGGTTTGCCAAGGCAAAAATAATTGGATCGGCAGCCATGGTTTTCACCATTTCTTTGGTGAGAATACCGGCAGCTGACAGACCCAGGAACATATCCGCACCTTCAAGTACTTCACCGAGCTGAGTCGCGGTGATGTCTTGCACGTAGGCTTTTTTAGATTCATCCAGACCTTCACGCTGAGTGGTTAACAGACCGCGTGAATCGGCAACGATGATATTCTCTTTTTTAGCACCCAGGGCACAAAGAAGATTTAAGCAAGACAGTGCTGCTGCGCCTGCACCTGAAGCGACAATTTTAATCTCTTCAATTTTTTTGCCGTTTAACTGTAATGCGTTTAGAAGTGCAGAACCCACGATAATAGACGTACCGTGCTGGTCGTCATGGAACACAGGAATGTTCATGCGTTCACGAAGTTTTTGCTCGATATAGAAACATTCTGGTGCCTTGATATCTTCAAGGTTAATACCACCAAAAGTAGGTTCTAGCGCAGCCACGATATCGACAATTTTGTCAGGGTCGTTTTCAGCAATTTCAATATCGAATACATCGACACCGGCGAATTTTTTGAACAGTACGCCTTTACCTTCCATCACAGGTTTAGAGGCTAGAGGGCCAATGTTGCCTAATCCTAGAACAGCTGTACCATTACTGACAACGGCCACAAGGTTACCACGAGCCGTATAAAGGGCAGCAGTTGAAGGATCACGTTCAATCTCTAAACATGGTGCGGCAACACCTGGAGAGTAGGCAAGCGCTAAGTCACGTTGGTTGACCAGTTGCTTGCTAGGCGTGACGCTGATTTTTCCTGGTGTTGGGAATTCGTGATAATACAATGCCTGTTGTTTTAAAGATTGATCTTCCATCTGTATCTCGTATGTTACTGGAGTAATTCAGCAAAGATGCTGGTTTCTGCTTGGTTCCATCGAATATAACATTTGTTGCGACCTTATCACAGTCGCGGATGTGTCTTTTTCAGGCAAAGTTAGTGGGGCGAGAGGTTGACTTATATCAATAAGGTATAAGTCGGTGCTGTTCCAGGTATGTGGTTGCTTCTTTTTCAGGAAGCGGCTTGGAAAAGAGGAAACCTTGAGCAATATCACATTCCAGGTCTTGCAGATACTCTAGCTGTTGCTTGGTTTCAATGCCTTCTGCAACGACCATCATCCCCATGGCCTTGCCCATGGCAATCATGGCACTGACAATGGCTTCCTGTTTGTTTTCTCCGATTTTAGATACAAAACTGCGATCTATTTTAAGTATATCAATTGGAAAATCGGCAAGATAAGCCAGGGAAGAGTAGCCTGTACCAAAATCATCGAGTGAAATGTGAATTTTACGTTTTTTAATTTCATTCAACAGGTTTTTTACCGTAACCGAATTTTCCAGCAAGGATGATTCGGTAATTTCAAGTTCGAGGCTGGAACCACAAATGTTATAGGTGTGGATGGCATGATCCAGGTCTTCCAGCAACTGACCGCGTTGTAGTTGCTGTGCAACCACATTGACGGATACACAAATATTGTCAAAGCCGATATTGTTCCAGTAGCGGATTTGTTTGGCAGTTTGTTGAATCACAATCCGGCCAATATCCGAAATTAAACTGGTCTGTTCTGCCAGGGGAATAAACAGGTTCGGTGGAATAATTCCCTTGCTTGGATGATTCCAGCGAACCAGGGCTTCAAAACCGTAAATATTTCGATCACTGAAATTAATTTTCGGCTGATAGTAAACAATTAGCTCATTATTATTGATTGCATGGCGCAAATCGCGTTCCAGATAAATGCCTTGCTCAAGTAAAGCGGTATTGTTATTGGAATAAAAACGACAGGTATTGCCGCCCAGGTTTTTTGCTTCAGCCAAGGCCTGCTCAGCGCAATTATTCAGATAATCCAGCTGGCGTCCATTTTCCGGATAGAATGCAACGCCCATGGACAGGGTAATAATGTGGTCCTGACCGAAAATGTTAAACGGTAAAGAGAAAGCCTTGCTGATGCGCTCACAGTGTTGTTGAATCGACGGGTGAATAGGTGAAATTTCATACACGATTGCAAAATCATCGCCATTCAGATGTGCCACAAATAAGGCTTCGGCATTGGTCAGTCGCAGTCTCTGTGCAACTTGGCGTAACAGCTCGTCGCCGCCGCTATTGGTTAAAAATTCATTTAAAGGTCTGAAACGGTCGATATTCAAACGAATCACGGCCAGCTGCTTAATTGAATCCTGTTGACTGACTAAATATTGGTGTAATTGGTAGTTGTAATAAAAACGGTTCGGTAAATCTGTTAAAGGATCGTAATTCTCTAAGTAAGACAAACGTTGTTCTTGCAGTTTGCGTTCAGTTAAATCGGAAACGATCCCGATATAGTGGGTAACACGGTTCTGCTC
Source organism: Acinetobacter sp. T_3_1 (assembly GCF_025377055.1). Classification (NCBI taxonomy): domain Bacteria; kingdom Pseudomonadati; phylum Pseudomonadota; class Gammaproteobacteria; order Moraxellales; family Moraxellaceae; genus Acinetobacter; species Acinetobacter sp. T_3_1. The sequence continues at coordinate 68,218 of NZ_JACHVD010000004.1, forward strand.
ATCGGTAATGGCATTGATGTGCATCCAGATGGTCTGTTCTTTACCTGAAAGGAATTCTTCATGCAGTTCACCATCAAACTCACCGATTTTTTCCAGCTGCTGAAGAATCGAGTAGTGGCTGCTTCTTTGTTGCGACTTATAATTCGCCGTAATATCAAATAAATTCTTGCCAATAATATGCTGGTGAGTAAAGCCGGTGAGCTGTTCATAGAAAGGATTGACATCGATGTAGCATAACTGATCATCAAGAATAAAAATGCCTTCAGCCGCTTGCTGCAGTACGCTGGCAGCTAGTTTTAAGCGTTCCTGATCGGTACGTTCCTGATGAATGTCACGGCGGATACCCACCATCCGTAACGGCTTTTTATTGACCGGATCACGCGCAATGACCCGGCCAATATCATGTACCCATTTCCACTTGCCGTTGCTGTTCTGAATTCGATAGCTTGCTTCATAAAGGGGGGAATGACCCCGTAAATGCTGTTTCATTGCATGCTTGAACTGCTCAATATCATCCAGATGAATAATGTTTTGCAGCTGATGGTGATGCAGTTTGGAGGGCTTCAGGGTCTTTTGCTGTTTCGAGTCCGTCACCAGAATTTCACGATCTTTGATATTCCAGTCCCATGGGCGAAGTCCGGCAATTTCATGCGCCAAGACCAGATTCTGTTGCTGATTTTCCAGATCAGCATTCATTTTGGCAATATCAGCGGTTCGTTCTTTAACTTTTTGTTCCAGCAGCTGATTGTTTAATTGTAATTGCAGCTCTATATCTTTTGATTTATTAATTTCAGCTTGCAATTGTTTGCATAATTCATCCGTCCATAACACCTGTTGTTTGGCATTTTCAACTAAACGGTTGTTTTTCGAATAAAGTGCAGAAATACGCTGATGAATACGCGAGGTAATATTGGCGCATAATAAAATGACAATCAGTGCAAAATTAATGGTTAGATGGAATAAAGGATCCGATGTTTCTGTGCTGATAAATTGTGAGGTCAGATAAGGAAAAATAGCAGGTATAAATGCCAGACAAAAATAGGTTAAGCGCTGGGTTAAAAAGGTCAGTGCAAATGCCTGACTTACAATCAGTAATAGCGCTGACAAAATTAAAGCATGAACATGACTAAAAGCAGGGTTGTATAGAGGTAGATAGTAATAAACCAGGCCCATGCCAGAAGCAATACAACTCCCAATCACTAAGTTTTGAACCTGTAGCCAGCGATGTGCATGAGCTAAAGAGAATTGGTCGGGTTTAAAATAAACACTGTTAATCAGCAAACACAGGCAACACAAAAGTTCAGTGCCTATAAACCAAAGATTGAAATAGAAAGAAGGTTTTGCAAAATAAAATTGGTAAATGCCATAAACATATGCCGATACAATCAAAATACTGACAATAAAGAAGCGACTAAGCCGAACCGTATTGTTAATTTGTGAAGCACTCACATGCTGTTTAATATACTCGTCTTGAATATCTGACATATAAGCAAAAACCTTATTATTGTTTTGCGATAAATTACTTTATAAATATTGGTTGGGTTTAAAAACCTAAATTGTATTTCAAATATACATTTGTAACTTCAAATCAAGATTAATAATGTTATTAAAAAAAATCAATCAAATCTGGGGCTATTCATCCAAATTCTGATGAACTATACAGTTAAGTTATAATTTAAAATAGATAAAGCAACGATCGGCGCCGTTTCTGTGCGTAATACCCGATTGCCGATACACCAGTTTATAAATCCTGCATTGTTGGATAATTGTATTTCGGCTTCGCTTAGACCACCTTCAGGTCCAATTAATAGCACAATGTCTTGTGTCACATTTTCTAGCACATTCACTTGATCTTTATTGGGAGCAAGGACCAGTTTTGTGGTCGGAAGTTCACTGGCTAACCAGTCCTGTAAAGATACAGGCGCTAACACTTCAGGAACCTTGTTCATGCCGCATTGTTCACAAGCAGCGATGGCGATGCCTTGCCAGTGATCGATTTTCTTTTGGTCGCGATCATATTTAAGGCGCATTTCGCAGCGTTCAGAAGTCAGTAGCTGGATTTTGGATACTCCAAGCTCAGTGGCTTTTTGAATGGCATAATCCATCCGGTCGCCTTTGCTCATCACCTGTCCAAGCAGGGTACTAAAAGCTGGAGTACGGTCATCCGGATTGAAGGAATCGACAGAAACACGGGCTGATTTTTTTGCGACTTCAATAAGCGTAACTTCATATTCACCACCCTGTCCATTGAACAAGGTGGCTTTCTCACCGGCTTGTGCACGTAATACTTTGACCCAATGATGAAAAACCGTTTCGGTTAATTCAACATGCATATCCACTGCCAAATCAGCTTCAATATAAAAACGCGGCATTTAAGTATTACTCACAAATCAGTTATAAAGTTAAGCTAGGCCAAGATCGGTCACGAGTTGACGTGTCGGATCTGTGGTATTCATGGTGTAGAAGTGCAAGCTCGGTGCACCACCTGCAAGCAGGCGTTCACACAACTTCACTACGACTTCATGACCAAAGGCCTTGATACTTGCCGTGTCATCGCCATAAGTGGCCAATTGCTTGCGAATCCAGCGTGGAATTTCCGCACCGGTACCATCTGCGAAGCGAATCAGGTTGCTGGCATTGGTAATTGGCATAATGCCCGGCGCTACCGGGATATTCACGCCTTGTTTTTGAAGGCGATCTACAAAGTAGAAGTAAGCATCCGGGTTAAAGAAGAACTGGGTTAAAGCGGCATTGGCACCAGCATTGGCTTTTTCAACAAAGTGTTGAATGTCTTTATCAAAGTTTTCTGCCTGTGGATGCATTTCAGGATAAGCCGCCACTTCGATATGGAAATGATCGCCTGAATGTTCACGGATAAAACGAACCAGGTCCTGTGCATAAGGCAATTCACCCAAACCCACCTGACCTGAAGGCAAGTCACCACGCAGTGCCACAATACGATTAATACCTTGCGATTTGTACAAATCCAGCAATTCTGCAATACGCTCTTTGCTATCACCAATACATGAAAGGTGAGGGGCGACAGGCGTACCTTTACCATTGAAATCAGCCAGAGTGGATAATGTACGTTCGCGTGTAGAACCGCCTGCACCATAAGTCACAGAGAAAAACTCTGGATTAAGCAGTTGAAGTTCTTGATGAACCACTTTAAGTTTTTCCGCACCAGCATCAGTTTTGGTCGGGAAGAACTCAAAGGAAATCGGAATCTGTTTAGACATGTTTAAATCCTTTTTTATAAATACTTTTTATTCACCCTCTCCCTGACCTCTCCCAAAGGGAGAGGAATATTCATTACTTAATAACACAGGGTTTTAACTCAAATTATTTACACGCAAAAATAAAAATTGTGATGTAAATGGTGAGAGTTTCACCCTCTCCCTATGGGAGAGGGATGGGGTGAGGGAAAAAGATTAAAACTTAGTATTTATAAGTCTCAGATTTGAACGGACCTTCAACTTGCACACCTAAGTAATCTGCCTGTTCTTGAGTCAATTGAGTCAAGACACCGCCGAAACCGGCAACCATTGCCGCAGCAACTTCTTCGTCCAGTTTTTTAGGAAGCAGTTCTACACGAATTGCAGCCTGTTTCTGGTCTTCAGGAAGATCAGCAAATTTTTCGGCGAACAAATGCATTTGAGCCAATACCTGGTTGGCAAATGAACCATCCATTACACGTGATGGGTGACCTGTTGCATTACCCAGGTTCACCAAACGGCCTTCAGAAAGAAGGATTAAATAATCGTTTTCATTTTCTGTACGATACACCTGGTGAACTTGAGGTTTAACTTCAACCCATTTGTAGCCACGTAAATAGTTGGTATCAATTTCAGTATCGAAGTGACCGATGTTACAAACCACTGCACCTGCTTTTAATGTATCTAACATTGCAGAATCACATACGTGGTAGTTACCTGTAGTCGTTACGATCAGGTCGGTATTTTGAAGAAGGTCCAGGTTGATGTCTTCTTTTTTGCCAGTTTGAACGCCGTTTTTGTATGGAGATACAACTTCGTAACCGTCCATACATGCTTGCATCGCACAGATCGGATCGATTTCAGTAACACGTACGATCATGCCTTCCTGACGAAGAGACTGAGCCGAACCTTTACCTACGTCACCATAACCAATCACCAGTGCACGACGGCCAGACATCAACATGTCAGTACCACGTTTGATCGCATCGTTTAGAGAATGGCGGCAACCGTATTTGTTGTCGTTTTTAGACTTAGTCACTGAGTCGTTTACGTTGATTGCAGGAACTTTTAAAGTGCCGTCACGTAACATTTCATAAAGACGTTGCACACCCGTGGTAGTTTCTTCAGTTACACCGTGGATTTTAGCAATCAGTTCAGGATATTTTTCGTGAACAAGAGCAGTCAAGTCACCGCCATCATCCAGAATCATGTTGGCATCCCAAGGTTTGCCATTGACATTGATTTGCTGTTCAAGACACCACATGTATTCTTCTTCAGTTTCACCTTTCCAGGCAAAAACAGGAATACCGCGTGCAGCAATTGCAGCAGCAGCGTGGTCTTGAGTAGAGAAGATGTTGCAAGATGTCCAACGGACTTCAGCGCCCAATTCAACTAAAGTTTCAATTAAAACTGCAGTTTGAATGGTCATGTGGATACAGCCGAGAATTTTCGCGCCTGCAAGTGGTTTTGCTGCTGAGTAGCGTTTACGTAAGCCGATTAGCGCTGGCATTTCTGCTTCAGCAAGCTTGATTTCTTTACGGCCGTAGTCAGCTAGGGAAATATCGGCAACTTTATAATCTGTAAATGAAGCATTAACCGCGTTCATCACGATCTCCTTATAAAAACAAAAATTGATCATTCAGTTCGCGGATGCCGTTGTTGGTCTGTTTAGAAAAAGATAGACCGATCGTCGAGCCTGGCGCTTTTACATTTGGTACCTGTAAAACGTCGCAGCATCCCTCGACTAGCGAAGTATTGTACTTGGAAATTGATTTTGTTCCAATCTGAAATTGATTATTATCAGCACAATCATATTTTTGAGTTTTTATTATGGCTTTAGAAATGCCTGATGAATTAGCCAGTCTGGAAGCAAATGGCGGAATTTTTGCGGTATGGATGCTGCTGCAACATTTAGGGATAGATGCCGATATTCAGCAGCTGGTAGAGGTCTGTGGATATGATGCACAAAATGGCACGACCACCATCGGCTTGGCTGTTGGGCTAAAAAAGTTTGGTTTTCATGTGCAGTTTTATACCGATCCTGACCCTGATCTTCAGCAGAGTGAAAAACTCAGTTATCAGGAAGCTGAACAGCTGAATTTACCCATTCTTCCTGCGTTAAATTATCAGCAAATCCAGCAAGCCTTTGAGCAAAATAAATTTGTGATTGTCTATTACGATACCTTGGACGGTGTGGGTAATCATTCCCTTATTTATGATGTCAATGAAGATGAAATCTGTTTCTTTGACAGTTTTGATGCGATGCCTGCGGCTATATTTGAACAACAACGAAAAGCAGAAGGGATTTGCCAACAAGTGATTGTGGTCGATATCAATGATGATATCGAGCATTAAGATTTAAAAAATGTATAAAACAAAAGCCTATCCAATGATGTAATGCCAGTCAGTTAAGCAACTGACTGGCATTTTCTTTTTTAAATTCATGACTGTATCTGATATATGGAAAAGTTATCCGCAACTGTTTGAGGCAGGACTACATTAAAAAAATGATTGTTTCTGCGACAAATTTGCGAGTTGATAGTAGTTGACGAGTTTTGCGGATGACAAATGCCTTTGGTTACTTTGGGCGAAACCAAAGTAACAAATGAGCTGCAAGAGTTTGATTTTAAACTATAAGACCCCGTCGTGAATGACTAAAAGATTATAGAGGCTATTTCTAAACTCTTTAACTGATAAGCATTAATCCAATAATGGGCTTTTTCAATTTATTTTTCAGCTGCTTGTGCTTTTTCAGTCCAGAAATCCGCTTTTTCTTCATCTATTTCTATGCCTAGACCATTTTCATAGATAAAGGCCAAATCACGCATGGCTTGAACTTCACCCCATTCAGCAGCCTGTTTGACCAAAGATACGGACTTGGCCACATCTTTTTCAATCACATCACCACGGCGGAAATAACTCGCCAATTCTAAGGTCGCAGCAGGGTGCTTTTGCATATTGGCTTTGCTCAGCCAGTAATAGCCAAGTTCAAAATGGGCTTTAGATTCTTCCGGGTCTTCTTCAGCCAGGTCTTTGGCATAAACCGTATAACCTTCACCCAGCCAGTACATGGCTTCAACATTGCCATTTTCTGCGGCTTTTAGCGCCCATTCTTCGGCAAGAATAATGTCATCATCATGCTCGCTTTGCATATACAGCTCAGCCAGTTCAAATTGCGCTTTTGCATTTCCTGTAATGGCTAAATTCATCAGCGAGGCAGGTGGGGAAATTCGGTTAGACATACCTATATCCAAAAACTTTTGCTATAGCCTAAAAGGAATGAAATAAAAAAGCCAATCCGAAGATTGGCTTTTACAGTATCGCGACTAAAAACATCCACTCATGTCAGTGCATTTAGCACAGAGGGTGTTCACTAACACTTAGCTTTCTTGCTGAATACCGGCAACCAACCAGTCTTGATTAGAACCGGCAGGTTTTACAAAGTGCCAGATTTCAGTAAATGGTTGTGGCAAGCTATTTAAGTCTTCGCTTACTGTACCAGTGAAACGTACGCTAACAATGTACTGACCATTTTCAGTTGCAGAATCGACCACCATGGCATTCAGGTTAGAGAACTCGGCAACGTCCTGGTCTTGGTTCGCCATAATGTCGTTATACATGGACTGATACAGGTCCGGCGTTAAATAACGCTGAATTTCAGCAATATTGCTTGCTGTATTCATAGACTGAATATGGTTGAAGCGCTGACGGGCTACGCGCAGGAAAGCAGCAGGTTCAGTACCGTCTGGCAGCTGGTTGCCGCTTTGTGTTGAAGCAGCACCAAAAGGCGCTTGAGTTGCTGCACCTGCAGAACCACCTACAGACTGACCAAAAATGTTGGTGCTGTCATTTGAAGTACGTGGTGCTGCAGTTTGCTGACCAAACGGCGCTGTGTTACCCGCATTATTTGGCGCATAAGGGTTATTGGCTAATTTTTTTTTTGCTCCGAATTTACGGAACAAGAAGAAAGCGACTGCTGCTGCCAGAAGAATCCAGATCCAGCCCGGAATGCCGCCTTTTTCTTCTTCTTGCTGCGTTTGTGCTTCACTTGCAGCTTTGTCGTCTGCTAAAGCATTTGCCGCTACCGCACCAACTGCAGCACCAGCAACACCAGCAGCAACCATTTTACCTACACCTGAACCCGATTTTTGCTGGGTAGGGGCAACAGGTTGTTGAACAGGAGTAGCTTGACGCGGTTGTTGGTAAGACTGGGTTGGGGCAGCAGAACGGCTCATGCCATGGCTTTTACCGCCACCTGCACGTTTTGCTTCGGCCATTGGTGCAACCACCATAGCTGCCATTAAAATACCGGCCATCAAACCACGCTGTCGAACTTCCATCGATTTTTTCCTAAATAAAAAAAGTAAATTAGAGCCTTATAGTTATGCAGGCATTTGTATCGAATTTCAATATCAAATTGGTGATTTTTTTACATAACCTTTCATGTGTTTACGCTTAAGCCAGCTCTTCACTCAAGTTCATCGCTTCCGTCAAGGCTTCATGCAAACGTGCCACTGAAATGATCTGTACATTCGGGACTGGTTTTTGTGGCGCATTGCCACGCGGCAAAATAATGTATTTAAAACCATGCTTAATGGCTTCTTTTAAGCGTTCCTGACCATTTGGCACCGGACGGATTTCGCCCGATAAGCCTACTTCGCCAAATACCGCCAGTTGTTGTGGCAGAGCTTTACCTCGTAAGCTGGATGCACAGGCCAGTAAAACGGCCAAATCCGAACCGGTTTCGGTAATCTTTAAACCGCCAACAACGTTGACATAGACATCCTGCCCCGAGGTTTGCACCCCGCCGTGACGGTGCATGACAGCCAGCAGCATGTTCAGGCGGTTCTGTTCCAGACCAAGCGCCACACGACGCGGTTGTCCATGCGCATCATCCACCAGTGCCTGTACTTCGACCAACAGTGGACGGGTGCCTTCGCGGCTGATCATCACAATCGAACCGGGAATGGCTTCATCATAACGGCTCAAGAAGATGGCGGACGGGTTAGCCACTTCACGCAGGCCTTTATCGGTCATGCCAAACACCCCCAGTTCATTGACTGCCCCGAAACGGTTTTTCACGGCACGGATCATTCGGTAACGTGAGTCGGATTGTCCTTCAAAATACAATACGCAATCGACCATGTGTTCCAGTACACGCGGCCCTGCCAATGCGCCTTCTTTGGTCACATGACCCACAATGAACAGCGCCGTGCCACTATTTTTGGCAAAACGGGTCAGTAAGGCAGCCGATTCACGAATTTGCGAAACGCCACCCGGTGCAGACTGCAAGGTTTCGGTATATAAGGTTTGAATCGAATCCAGAATGGCCACGGCAGGGCGTTCTTGTGCAAGCACTTCACAGATGCGTTCCACACAGGTTTCTGCCATGACTTTAAGATGTTCAGTTGGCAGCTCCAGGCGATGGGCGCGCAAAGCGACTTGCGACAGTGATTCCTCACCGGTCACATAGAGTGCAGAACTCTGGGCAGCTGCCATATGCGTCGCTGTTTGTAAGAGGATGGTGGATTTTCCAATTCCGGGATCACCCCCAATCAGAACCACTGAACCGGTGACTAGACCACCGCCTAAAACACGGTCAAATTCACCTATTCCTGTCGCCAAGCGTGTTTCATGTGAAACAGAAACTTTATTCAAGGTGGTAATTGTTGCTGCCTGACCTGCATAGCCGCCGCCCATTTTCGGCTGTGCCCGGTGACTCACTGTAGGTTCTAGACGCACTTCAGTCAGACTATTCCATTCTCCGCAATCTGAACATTGTCCCGCCCATTTCGGATGGTCAGTTCCACATTGTTCGCAACGGTAAACAGTTTTGACTTTGCTCATTTGAGTGGTATCTATATAAATCAGAAGATGGATGAAGAATGTAGCAATAGCTGTATGGAAATACAATTTTTTGAATATAATCTCGCCAAACTTTATCTTGGCACGTAAACTGCTAAATTGAAGGGAAATGCAAAAAAGGGATACAAAATGGACCGAAAGTGGATGAAAAAGCGACAAAAACAGAGTCGCACTTGAAAAATATTTAACAAACGCTCAAAAAACTTTATTTATTTATTTTAATTTGAGCTACTTTTATCACACGAAATTAAGAGACGAAAATAACAATGTCAAATGAGAATCATCGTTCATCGACTGAAGGTGGTGAACTGCAGCGGAGTTTGTCGAATCGGCATTTGCAGCTTATTGCGATTGGCGGGGCAATTGGTACAGGTTTGTTCATGGGTTCGGGTAAAACCATCAGCCTGGCCGGACCATCCATTCTGATCATTTATATGATTATCGGTTTTATGGTTTTTCTGGTCATGCGTGCGCTTGGCGAATTGCTACTGTCTAACCTGAAATACAAGTCTTTTATTGATTTTTCCACAGACCTGATCGGTCCCTGGGCGGGCTATTTTGTCGGCTGGACCTATTGGCTGTGCTGGATCACCATTGGTATTGCTGACTTGTCGGCCATTATTTATTACCTGCAATTCTTTAACGGAGGGCTGCCGTTTACGCCTGGCGAAGGGGTCATGATCAGTATTGCCGCCATTGTCTTTATTATGGGGCTGAATCTGGTTACCGTTAAATTGTTTGGTGAATTAGAGTTCTGGTTTGCTTTAATCAAGATTATTGCCATTGTGGTGCTGATTGCTGTTGGTTTGTGGATGATCTTTACCGGATTTACTTCTACCACAGGTCAAGTTGCTTCCTTTACTCATCTCTGGTCACATGGCGGTTTATTCCCGACAGGTGTGACCGGCTTCCTGGCAGGTTTCCAGATTGCCATCTTTGCCTTCGTCGGTGTGGAACTGGTTGGTACGACTGCGGCAGAAACCAAAGATCCTGAACGCAACCTGCCTAAAGCGGTCAACTCGATTCCGATTCGTATCATCATTTTCTATGTGCTGGCACTGGTCATTGTCATGTCCGTTACGCCATGGAACAAGATCGATCCGAACATCAGTCCATTCGTCAACCTGTTTAGCCAGGCCGGTATTGCTGCTGCAGCGATTATCATGAACCTGGTGGTGTTGTCTTCAGTCATGTCCTCTATGAACAGCGGGGTGTTCTCGACCAGCCGTATGCTGTTTGGTCTGTCACGTGAAGAGCAGGGCCCTAAAGCCTTCGGTCATTTGAATAAACGTGCTGTGCCTGCCAATGCGCTGTATTTCTCTGCGGTGTGTTTGCTCCTCGGCGCTGCACTTCAGTACTTTGTACCGAATACGGTTGAAGCGTTTACCCTGGCAACCACACTTTCAACCATCCTGTTTATCTGTGTCTGGTTGATGATTATCTGGAGCTATATCGTGTATTACAAAACACGTCCAGAGCTGCATGCAAAATCGACCTTTAAATTACCAGGTGGTTTGTTGACCTGCTGGGTGGTGATTATCTTCTTTATTGGCATGATTTATGTGCTGTCTTTAGAAGCAGACACCATGAAAGCGCTGATGGTCAGCCCGATCTGGTTCATTATCCTGATTATAGGCTATTTTGGTTTCTACAAACCGAAACATAAATAATCAGGCTAAAAAATGAAAACGCCAGTTTGAAACTGGCGTTTTTTTTTATCTCACTATAATCTCTAGCGTTTAGTGCTTTGGTCATGTCTCATGATCAGGTTATACTTCTTCGAAAATATGAAATAGGTGGTCAGATGCGTCTTGTCATTTGCTGCATCAGTGTATTGGCGACAGGTTTTGCTTTAGTCGGTTGTGGTCAGTCCGGAGCTTTGCAGCTGCCGAGTGATCCGAATTACGACAAACGTGCAAAATATTTGTTATATCCCAATGTAAATTCAAACCAGCAATCCTCAAACAAGCAAGAAGCCGCTCCAGTAGCACCAGAGCTTCCCGCTTCATCTGCTGAAACGAATTAATTTTCAATATCTAAACGCGTCATCGAAAGGATACATTCATGAGTTTTACCCGCATCAATGGGGTTTTGCATGCCGAGCAATGTTCTCTACAACAGCTTGCGCAGCAATTTGGCACGCCACTTTATGTTTATTCAAAAGCAACTTTTGAAAAGCATTATTTAGATATGGATCGTGCATTTAGCTTTATCGACCATCAAATTTGTTTTGCGGTAAAGTCTAACTCTAACCTTGCGGTGTTGAATGTACTGGCCAAGCGTGGCGCGGGCTTTGATATTGTCACCGGCGGTGAGCTTGCCCGTGTGCTGAAAGCCGGTGGTGATGCTTCTAAAATCGTGTTCTCGGGCTTGGGCAAATCTGAAGCAGATATCCAAAAAGCGCTAGAAGTGGGTATTGCCTGTTTCAATGTCGAATCTTATGCCGAGCTGGACCGCATTCAGAAAGTGGCGGCAAGCTTAGGTAAAAAAGCCCCGATTTCCTTGCGTGTAAACCCGGATGTCGATGCCAAAACTCATCCCTACATTTCAACCGGTTTAAAAGAAAACAAATTCGGTATTCCTTCCGATGCCGTATTTGAAACCTATCAATATGCAGCGTCATTGCCAAACCTGGACGTTGTAGGAATTGACTGCCACATCGGTTCGCAGCTGACTGAAACCCAGCCTTTTGTGGATGCCTTGGATCGTGTCATTGTGATGATCGACAAGTTAAAAGAGATGGGCATCAATCTGAAACACATCGACATTGGTGGCGGTTTAGGCGTGACCTATAAAGATGAAACGCCTCCATCTGTAGAAGAATATGCAAATGCCTTGCGTCCAGGTTTAGAAAAACTCGGTCTAAAAGTGTATATGGAACCGGGCCGCAGCATTTCTGCCAATGCTGGCGTATTGCTGACCAAAGTCGATTTGCTCAAACCGACCAATCACCGTAACTTTGCGATTATTGATGCGGCGATGAATGACCTGATTCGTCCTGCTTTATACGAAGCCTGGATGGATATTCAGGAAGTGACTCCACGTACTGACGTGGAAGCGAAAGAGTGGGATGTGGTGGGAGCGATTTGCGAAACCGGCGATTTCCTGGGTAAAGAGCGCAAGCTGGCAATCAAAGAAAATGATGTACTGGCTGTGTTGGGTGCGGGTGCTTACGGTTTCGTGATGAGCTCGAACTATAACAGTCGCGGACGTGCTGCTGAAGTAATGGTGGATGGTGATCAGGCACATTTGATTCGTGAGCGTGAAAGCATTGAATCTTTGTGGGAACGTGAACGCTTATTGCCATAATGGAGATGTCTGAGATGTTTTTAGAATTTACCAAAATGCATGGTCTGGGCAATGACTTCATGGTGGTTGACCTGATCAGCCAGCGTGCCTACCTGGATACTGTCACCATTCAGCGTTTGGCAGACCGCCACTTTGGCATCGGTTTCGACCAGTTGCTGATTGTTGAGCCACCAGACTTACCCAATGTCGATTTTAAATACCGCATTTTTAATGCCGACGGTTCGGAAGTGGAGCAATGCGGTAATGGGGTACGCTGTTTTGCCCGCTTTGTGCATGAACGTCAGCTCACCACCAAAACCAAAATCAAGGTGCAGACCAAAGCCGGTATTGTCGAGCCTGAACTCGGTGCAAATGGCTGGGTGCGGGTGAACATGGGTTACCCTAAATTCCTGCCCAATGAAATTCCGTTTTTGGCCGATGAACCGGAAAGCCTGTATGACATTGAGCTGGCCAACAATGAAAAGCTGACTATTGATGTCGTGAATATGGGCAATCCGCATGCAGTGACCATTGTTCCCGATGTGATTACCGCAGATGTCGCACGTATTGGACCACAAGTAGAATCACATGAGCGTTTCCCGCAACGTGTCAATGCCGGTTTTATGCAAATTATTGATGAAAAACATGCCCGTCTGCGTGTATTTGAACGTGGTGTAGGTGAAACTTTAGCCTGTGGTACAGGTGCCTGTGCCGCTGCGGTTTCCGGTATGCGCCGTGGTCTGTTGGCTAATAATGTTGAAATCGAACTGGCCGGTGGTAAGTTACAAATTGAATGGAAAGAAGGCGATGTGGTGTGGATGACCGGTCCAACAGCAAACGTCTATCAAGGTCGTATCGATTTGAGTTATTACCAAGGTTGAAATTAGAGCCCTGATTCGTCGGGGCTTTTTTATACCCTTAATAAATGAAATGATGGTTATTCAATATAATGAGAATACAACATGGAAAATAACGAAAGGAAATTAGAACATCTTCTTGTCAAAGCGAGTTCGGAGCCAAGTCAACGTCCGGAATTTTTAGAAAAATTATTGAACGCTGAGATTTATTGTATTGGATTTAGTGACAAGACCAGTCCACAGGGAAGTTCAGATGTACTTCCTGAAGGGAGCCAAGTGAGTTTGATACATTTTCAGAATGAAAAGGGTGAAACATATCTGCCTTTTTTCTTATCTTTAGAGAGTTTGCAAAAAGCGATTCAAGATGAACAATCATATTTACGTCTGCCTGCTAGAGGTTTCTTTGAACTGACTTTAGGGGCTAATTTAGTGTTAAACCCATACAGTGAATATGGGAAAGAGTTTTTCCCTCAGGAAGTGGAAGCTCTTTTACAAGGTGGGTATGGTTCGCTATTGGAAAGTTACGAGTATCAAGAGCAGAGGGAAGTATTGCTCGGTCAACCTGCAGAATACCCTCATGAAATGATTGATCAGCTACGAGTTTTACTTAAAACCAAACCTGAAGTCAAAATGGCATATCTTGCACAGATGCATGATCCAAAGCGTGATCAGGAACCTACATTGTTGATTGGTTTTGAAACAGATCAGACTATAAGTGATGAATCCTTTCAACGTTTAAAAAATCAGATTGGACACGTAGCGTATGAAAGCTTAGTGAGAAAAAGATTGATTGATCTTATACATTTAGATGACGTACACGCTACTAGCGGATTAGAGCATTACTTGCGTCAGGAAACAGCTCCGTTCTATGTACGGAAAAAACAGAAGGAAAAAGGATTTTTTGCTAGACTATTTTCATAATTCAACCCATCATCTTGCAAACACACAGTTTTGAATCTTTATTTGCAAGCCTTTAAGCCGGAGCAGCATCATGACCGTTGATCAAAGTCAGTTACTTGCAATGTGGCTCAAAGAACGGGAAATTCAAAATCAGTCCAGACATACCTTGCACGCCTATGAGCGTGATGTTTCCGATTTTTTAAACTTTTGTGAAACCAAAAAATTGAATCTGGTCAATATTGAAACCACAGATCTGCGTGAATATTTGGCCCATAAAGTGGAACAGCAGCAGCTCAGTTCCAGCAGTTTGCAGCGCATGCTTTCGTCCATACGCCAATTTATGAAATGGGCCGAGCAGGGGCAGTATCTGGCGTTTAACCCTGCGGATGATTTTCAATTAAAACGTATTCCCAGACCGCTTCCGGGGATGGTTGACATTGAAACCGTGAACCAGATTCTGGATCAGCCCGCCCCTGAAAAACCCATTGAACAGCAAATGTGGCTACGGGATAAAGCCATTTTAGAACTGCTGTATTCCAGTGGCTTGCGTTTGGCAGAAGTGCAAGGTTTACGGATTAAAGATATCGATTTTAACCGTCAGCTGTTACGTATTACCGGTAAAGGCAACAAAACCCGGGTGGTACCTTTTGGCAGCAAGGCTCGAGATGCAGTGATGAAATGGCTGCAAGTCTATCCATTATGGTACGGTGATTTTGTCCCGGATGCCCATGTGTTTATTACCCAGAAGGGCAGTCCACTAGGAGCGCGGCAAATTGAAAACCGGGTGAAACTGCAAGCCCTGCGTGCCGGGGTAAATGTCGATTTGCACCCACATTTATTGCGGCATTGCTTTGCCAGTCATATGTTGTCCAACAGTCGGGATTTGCGTGCAGTACAGGAAATGCTGGGACATAGCAATTTGACCACCACGCAAATTTATACCCATGTCGATTTCGATCATTTGGCTCAGGTGTATGATCAGGCGCATCCGCGAGCGCAGGTTAAAAAATCGTAACTTAAAAAGTCGTAACAATGTTAAAATTTGAACCAAGCTGGCTTGGACTTTGCATAATTTTTTAGTGGCAGTCCAAGGAGTTCATTAAAGTTAAATGAGCATATGCAAAAATATCAGTCCATAAAGATGACATTTTGAACTATTGTCGGATAATAAAAAGTCAATTTATAAGGTATAAGAATCACCTCTAACCATACAGTGAATTGCGTGAATCATATATAGTGATGGAATGATTTATGTTTGCACTGCTGGTGGGTTAAATATTGGAAAGGAAAATGACAGGCGAATCAATGATTGCGGGAATTTTAGAGAAGTATGATCAGTTAACGGCTGCGCAAAAAGAAATTTTTGCAGGTTATGGACTTCGTCAAGTGAAACATTTTGTAGAAATTAGTTTGCCGAACATCGAACCGGTTTTACCTGCAGGTGCGCATGTACAAGGGATCAATTCAGAAGGTAAGGTACAGGCGATTAATGATGTGACTCACCAGACCTATCTGTGGATTTCAGACCTGCAATGGCAAGAACGTCCCATTGCCACATCAAATGTAGATTTAAAAGAAGACTTTTTAGCAGTCTGGGAAATATTTAATCTTCAAGCTTACGATTTGATTGATTTAAGCCACATCCATCGTGACTTTTTGCAAAGCCAGCCTGTATAAGCAGCCTTTTAATTTGCAGACTTGATCAAGGGCTACCTGATTTCATGCGATATCATGAATGTAGCCCTAAAGTTTTATAAGATGATCAAGCGCAAAGCGAAGCAAGTTCTTGCTGCTCCACTTCAACTTTCTATCTAAGCAATAACAGATTTATGTGCACGGCAATTTTCAGCATGCTGAAAAATGATGAGCGTGCCTAAAGGTTATCAAGCGGTAACTGGAAACTATGTTTAATAATCTGACTGGGTAAATCGGTTTTTACACTGGTGATGCCGTTTTTCTTGGTGAGATGCGCCGACTGAAATTTACGGTAACTTTCCAGATCGGGCACGACCACTTTCAGCATGGCATCGCATTCTCCCAAAATAATATAACACTCCATAACCTGAGGAAGCTCCTTCATGGCTTCAATGAAGGTATCAATGGTTTCGGCGTCCTGTCCGGTTAACCAGATTCGTGAAAACAGAATCAGCTGCAAGCCAATTTTTTGCGGATCGACCACAGTGGTGTAGCTTTGAATCACGCCTGCTTCTTCCAGTAATTTTACCCGACGCAGGCAGGAGGATGGCGACAGCCCAATTTCTCGGGCCAGATCGTTATTTTGCATACGGCCATTATTTTGCAAGGCTTGAATGATATTTTTATCAATGCGATCCAGCTTTACTGAAACAAACTTGGAAGATAGTTTCATAAATTAGAATATAATTCGAAAAATAATCATAATTATAGAATATTTGAAATCCTATTTTGTACTATTTATTCGATACTAATTTTCACTTTCAAGGCATGGAAAGGGAAAAGGAAATGTCTGTATTTGCACTGTTCGCTTTAACGGTTATCCCGCTTATTTTCACCCCTGGGCCAGATATGCTGTTTATCCTGTCACAAGTGATGGGTAAAGATGCAAAAGCAGGCATGCTGGCCACTGTAGGGATTTGCCTGGGCTATTTAGTCCATTCTGTGTTGGTGGCTTTGGGTATTGCAGCCATTGTTGTCTCGTTCCCGGTATTATTTGAAAGCATTCGCTGGCTCGGGATCGCTTATCTCTTATTTCTGGCTTTTAGCCTGATCAAGTCAGTGTTCAGTCAAAATAAAATCACGATCGAGAAAAAATTGTCGTCCAGTCCGATCAAAAAAGGTTTTTTTACTGCACTCTTGAATCCCAAAGGCATGCTGATCTATTTTGCAATTTTACCGCAGTTTATTGATAAGGCCGGGAATACGGTGAACCAGGGTTTAATCCTGTCCTTGATCTTTATTGGACTTATCTTTGTGGTGTATGGCAGTTTGAGCATAGTCTTTGCCAAAGTGACCCAAAAAGCCGATATTGATGAGCGTAAGCAGAAATGGATTGATGGCGCTTCAGGCGGCTTGCTCATGCTGGCGGCAACCTGGCTGATCATGAATTGATAAATGTCAGGGAAGCATGCTGTCATGGCATGCTTCCCTGTAGGACAGGATATTTATCTTTAAAAAGTAATTTGTTACATTTTTAACTTAAAAAAGCGCTCAATTTTAGGGCAACGGGCTAAAAAAATTTGGGTAAGCTGTCTTAAATGACAAGGCATTAATTTGGCTATTTTGTCAGCCATATGCGCCAGACCCGCCAGAAACTCATCGAAAATATGTATTAAATCAGAACTTTTGATGAAGTTAATCAGATAAAAAAATACTAAAAATCAATGCTTAAAAAATAAATAAATATTCAGGAATTTCATCTTAATAAAAGTATTGGAAAAAAATATGAACGCCAAGTTCAAGGAAAATGATGCATTTTTACAGCTGTTTCGATAATTGTGACTTGACCGAAATGCCGTACACATTGCAAGATAGGGCACCTAAAAAAATTTAAGTGAAGAGTTATTATAACTTTTCTCAACATTTACATTTGCTAAAACAGCCGAGGATTACATGAAGGCTCTTGTTGCTGTAAAACGTGTGGTTGATGCCAACGTTAAAGTTCGCGTTAAACCGGACAACAGTGGTGTTGACTTAACAAACGTTAAAATGTCAATTAACCCATTTTGTGAAATCGCGGTGGAAGAAGCGGTTCGTTTAAAAGAAAAAGGAACTGTTTCAGAAATCGTTGTTGTTTCTATTGGTCCTAAAGAGGCGCAAGAACAAATCCGTTCTTCTATGGCACTTGGCGCTGACCGCGGTATCCTGGTTGAAGCTGATGACAGCCAGCTCGGTGCTTTGGAAGTGGCTAAAATCCTGAAAGGTGTTGTTGATGCTGAACAGCCACAACTCATCCTTCTAGGTAAGCAAGCCATTGATGACGACTCTAACCAGGTGGGTCAGATGCTTGGCGCTTTACTTGGTGCAGGTCAAGGTACATTCGCATCAGAAGTGAAAGTTGAAGGCGACAAAGTACAAGTGACTCGTGAAATTGACGGTGGTTTACAAACTGTTGAGCTTGCACTTCCAGCAATTATTACGACTGACTTGCGTTTGAACGAGCCACGTTATGCGGCTCTTCCAAACATCATGAAAGCGCGTAAAAAACCGCTTGATACCAAATCTCCAGCAGATTTCGGTGTAACTGCAACAACTAAACTGAAAACAGTTAAGGTTGAAGCTCCTGCTGAACGTAAAGCGGGCGTACAAGTGAAGTCTGTAGACGAGCTTGTAGAAAAATTGAAAAATGAAGCGAAAGTGATCTAATACAGAAGGATAAAAATCATGAGTATTTTAGTTATCGCTGAGCACGACAACAAAGCATTAAACGCTGCTACTTTAAACGTTGTTGCTGCGGCGCAAAAAATCGGTGGTGATATCACTGTATTGGTTGCGGGTTCTGGCGCGCAAGCCGTTGCTGACCAGGCGGCAAAAGTTGCGGGTGTAAGCAAAGTATTGCTTGCTGATGACGCGGCTTATGCCAACCAGCTGGCTGAAAACGTGGCTAAACTGATTGCAGAATTAGGTAAAGGCTATAGTCATATCCTTGCTGCCTCTACAACCACGGGCAAAAACATCTTGCCACGTGCTGCTGCGCTGCTTGACGTGAGCATGATCACCGACATCATCGCGGTAGATGGTCCTAAAACGTTCAAACGTCCGATCTATGCAGGTAACGCGATTGCCACTGTAGAATCTGGCGAGTCTGTTGTGGTTGCGACTGTGCGTGGTACGGCATTTGATGCTGTAGCAAGCGATGGTGGTGCGGCTAGCGTTGAAGCTGCTGCGTCTACTGGCGATGCGGGTATTTCTAAGTTTATCAACGAAGAAATCGTAAAATCTGAACGTCCTGAACTGACAGCTGCGCGTATCGTGGTTTCTGGTGGTCGTGGTGTAGGTTCTGGTGAAAACTATCACAAGATCCTGGATCCATTGGCGGACAAGCTTGGCGCTGCTCAAGGTGCTTCACGTGCTGCGGTTGACGCTGGTTTCGTTCCAAACGACATGCAGGTTGGTCAAACGGGTAAAATCGTTGCGCCTGAGCTATACATCGCTGTCGGTATTTCTGGTGCCATCCAGCATTTGGCGGGTATGAAAGAGTCTAAAGTGATCGTTGCGATCAACAAAGATGAAGAAGCGCCAATTAACGCAGTAGCTGACTACTGGTTAGTTG
Organism: Acinetobacter sp. T_3_1; assembly: GCF_025377055.1. Lineage (NCBI taxonomy): Bacteria > Pseudomonadati > Pseudomonadota > Gammaproteobacteria > Moraxellales > Moraxellaceae > Acinetobacter > Acinetobacter sp. T_3_1. The sequence continues at coordinate 87,591 of NZ_JACHVD010000004.1, forward strand.
GTGACTTGAACACTGTAGTTCCAGAATTGGTTTCTAAAATCTAATTCTCGAAATCAGTTTCAAAAAACGCTCTTGTGCAAGCAGTGAAAGCAATGCTTTTCTGCTCAGCTCGGGGGCGTTTTTTTATGGCTGGATTTCTTCATTTATTCATTTTTATGGCTTGAAGAGTCAAGCGATGGCGTAAATGTGCCCGAAGCTGATGAGTGTCTGTATGCGCTTAAAAAGGGTAATGTAGGGTGCTTGTATTTGCATAGCTGGGATATAAATGAGATTTGATTGATTTCTATCTTTTTTAAAGTGAAAAGTGCATTTTAACTGAATAAGCTGCATAAACATAGAACGCTAAATTTTTCGATTCGACCTCGAATAAAATGAACGAATTCACATAAAATTCCGACAAATGAAAGTGCTGAAAAAATAAACGATAAATTATAGAAAATTAACAAGATTAAGATAAGAGATATGGCACAAAAACAGCAGAATTTATGCTATAATTTATGGCTGTATTTAGACTTTAACTCAGCTTATTTTGGGTTAATTTTTTGCTAGATTGATTATATAAAACGAACAGTCTGAATGGCTGTTTGTAATAAGGAGTATGCATGAGCGTATCGGAAATCCGACCGATTGCCATTGAGGATGAACTCAAAAGCTCGTATCTCGACTATGCCATGAGTGTTATTGTTTCTCGTGCATTACCTGACGTGAGAGACGGTTTAAAGCCTGTTCATCGTCGTGTGCTTTTCGCTATGCACGAATTGGGCAACGACTACAATAAAGCATACAAAAAGTCAGCCCGTGTCGTCGGTGACGTGATCGGTAAATATCACCCGCATGGTGACTCAGCTGTTTATGAAACCATTGTTCGTATGGCGCAAGACTTTAGCCTGCGTTATCAATTGGTGGATGGTCAGGGTAACTTCGGTTCAGTCGATGGCGATAGCGCAGCAGCAATGCGTTATACCGAAGTACGTATGCGTAAGCTCACCCATGAACTTCTGGCTGATCTGGAAAAAGACACTGTCGAGTGGGAAGACAACTACGACGGTTCTGAACGTATTCCAGAAGTGATGCCGACACGTGTTCCCAACTTGCTGATTAACGGTGTGACCGGTATTGCGGTTGGTATGGCGACCAATATGGCGCCACACAACATGACCGAAGTCATCAATGCATGTTTGGCTTATGCGGAAAACCCGAATATTTCCATTGAAGGCTTGATGGAGCACATCTCTGGTCCGGATTTCCCTACAGGCGGTATCATTTACGGTAAATCGGGTATTGTCGATGCTTACCGTACCGGTAAAGGCCGTCTTCACATCCGTGGTAAATACCATATTGAAGAAGACCAGAAATCTGGCCGTAGCACCATCGTGTTTACTGAAATTCCTTATCAGGTCAACAAGGCAAAAACCATTGAGCGTATTGCCGAGTTGGTAAAAGAGAAGAAACTGGAAGGTATTTCTGAACTTCGTGACGAGTCCGACAAAGAGGGGATGCGTATTGCGATTGACCTGAAGCGTGGCGAAAACGCTGAAGTGATTGTCAACAATCTGTTCCTGAATACCCAGTTGGAAAATTCATTCAGCATCAACATGGTCTGCCTGGACAATGGCCAGCCGAAGTTGATGAACCTGAAAGACATCATTGCGGCATTTATCCGTCACCGTCAGGAAGTAGTGACCCGTCGTACCATGTTCGAATTGCGCAAAGCGCGTGAACGTGGCCATATTTTGGAAGGCTTGACTGTCGCACTTGCAAATATCGATGCGATTATTGAAACCATCAAGACCTCTGCCAACCCGGGCGAAGCGCGTGAGCGTTTACAGGCGGGCGAGTGGGCTGCGGGTGGTGTGGTTGCCTTACTGGAAAAAGCAGGTTCGGTTTCTGTACGTCCTGACGAGATTGAAGGTGAAGATCCAAGCCGTCCATTCGGTTTAGATGGCAATGTTTACCGTTTATCTCCGGCACAGGTCGGTGCAATCCTTGAATTGCGTTTACACCGCTTAACTGGTCTGGAACAAGACAAGCTGCATGCAGAATACAGCGAAATTTTGGGTCAAATTGCTGAATTAACGGCAATCCTGAACGATTTCAACCTGTTGATGGGTGTGATTAAAGAAGAGTTGGCGTTAATTCTGCAACAGTATGGCGATGCGCGTCGTACCGCGATTGTTGAATCACGTATTGATTTCTCTCGCGAAGATCTGATTCCAGAAGAACAGGTGGTATTGACCGTTTCTAAAACCGGTTATGCGAAAACCCAGCCGCTTTCTGATTACGCTGCACAGCGTCGTGGTGGTCGTGGCAAGTCTGCAACTTCAATGAAAGAAGATGATTATATCCAGCATCTGATTGTGACCTCGAACCACGCAACCGTGCTTTGCTTCACCGATGTTGGTAAGGTCTATCGTCTGAAAGTGTTTGAAGTGCCGCAAGCTTCGCGTGGTGCCAAAGGTCGCCCAATGGTGAACCTGTTGCCGCTTGAAGCCAATGAAACCATTACCGCCATTCTTCCGGTGATTGATGCGCCGAAGAAATTCAAAGAACGTCTGGCAGATTTCAAGGCATTTGTAAAAGCCAATGCTGCAAAACTGCAAGAAAATGAAATCATCAATGCGCACTATGCTGAACTTCAAGCAGCACTTGCTGAACTTGAAGAGGGTGCAGATGACTTGTCTGATGCATTACGTATTCAATTGAAGCAATTGGGCATTGAGCTTTCAGCAAGCGATCTGGATGATGAAATCATTGCCGACTTTGCGCAGCAAGCCGAAGCGGTACGCAAAAACTTCTATGTGTTTATGGCGACCGAGTACGGCACGATCAAGCGTGTAGAACTTGAACAGTTCAGTAATGTCCGTTCAAACGGTTTGCGTGCCATTGAACTGAATGGCGATGACACCTTGATTGGCGTTGCGATTACCGATGGCGAACAGCAAATCATGTTGTTCTCGAATGAAGGTAAAGCGATTCGCTTCGCAGAAACCGATGTACGTTCAATGGGACGTTCAGCCAAGGGTGTACGCGGTATGCGCGTGACCATTGGTGCAGCGCAAGTTGAAGATGCCGAAGATGCTGATATCGATTCAGATGACGAAGACTCTTCAGATTCAGCATTAATCAGCCGTATCGTTTCATTGGTGGTTGTTCCTGAAACGGGTGAAGTGCTGTGTGCATCTGAAAACGGTTACGGTAAACGTACTCCAGTAGATGACTTCCCGACCAAGAAACGTGGCGGTAAAGGTGTAATCGCGATCAAGACCTCTGAACGTAACGGTCAATTGGTCGGTGCAGTTGCGATTGATGCGACTAAAGAGTTGATGCTGATTTCTGATGGCGGTACTTTGGTCCGTACCCGTGCTTCTGAAGTAGCTCAAACAGGTCGTAACGCACAAGGTGTTCGCTTAATCCGTCTAGGTAACGAAGAGTTGCTTGTAGGTGTTGTTTCTGTTGAAGCTGTAGAAGAAGATGAGTTTATTGAAGCAGTGGAAGGCGAAGAAGTCGTTGCCTCTGAGGCCTTGATTGATTCTGAAACTTTGGTGGATGATGAAACCATTGCTGACGAAGCTGATACTGAATCGGATTTAAGAGATTCTGACTCAGAATAAGTTTTGACTTAAAAAGAAGGGCGCTTAGGCGCTCTTTTTGTTGACAAAATTTATAAATAATTGAAAATAAAATTAATTTTAGGGGGTATGAATAATAATTTTATTGAGCAATTAAAAAATAAATTAAATATTTCTGATGTTGATAATTTATCAAAAGAACAGTATGGAAAAATTATGGAATTAATACAAAATGATAATTTTTCAATTGAACAACTATCCCAATTAGTGAAATTAATTCCTAATATTATTGATCTTCAAAAAGATTATTTAGATAGCTTAAAATTAATAATTGATGGTGTAAAAACTACACAAGTTCATAGTTTAGATAGTATTCATAATAGCTTGGAATCTACGATGCGACTTTTAGAAAAAATTACTGAAAAAGCGCAGACTGAACAAACTTTACGTACCATCGCTGAAATTACTAAAGATTTAGCAAATTTACATTTAAGAATTGCCGAAATAATTAAAGAAAATAATGAAACTTGGCAAAGTTTAGCAAAATTTGCAATGGCAGCCATTAGTGTTGTTGGCGTGGTTTTAGCAATTGCTTTAAAAAAGGAAGCCGAAGCTTCCTTTTTTTGATTTATAAATTATGCAGCTTCTTTGATTTCAACAGCATAATTTTTTTGCTTTTCAGCATCGAACTGGCCTTCCCATTTACTGATCACAAGAACAGCCAATGAGTTACCAATTACGTTCAATACAGTACGTGCCATATCCAGAATACGGTCAATACCGGCAATAAATGCCAGGCCTTCAAGCGGAATACCGACACTGCCCAAGGTTGCCAACAGCACAACAAAAGACACGCCAGGCACACCGGCAATACCTTTAGAAGTAATCATCAGGGTTAACACCAGAATGATCTGCTGGGTCATGGTTAAATCAATACCGTAAAGCTGCGCAATAAAGATGGCTGCAATACTTTGATATAAGGTCGAACCATCGAGGTTAAATGAATAACCGATTGGAATCACGAAACTGGTAATGGATTTCGGTGCACCATAGGCTTCCATTTTTTCCATCAGGCGCGGTAATACTGTCTCGGAACTTGCAGTTGAATAAGACAGAATCAGCTCATCTTTCAGAATTTTAATAATTTCCCAAATACTGAAACCGCAGAATTTGGCGACAAGTCCTAAAATGACAAAGATGAAGAAGAAAATAGCACCATAAACCAGAAGCGCCAATTTCACTAATGGCAGCAGAGAACTAAAGCCAAAGTTCGCAACGGTTGCCGCAATCAGGCCAAATACACCGAATGGTGCAAAAAGCATGATCATATGGGTGACTTTGAACATGGTTTCAGAAATCGCATGCAATACATCAATCAGCGGTTTTCTGGTTTCTTTCGCCAAAGACCCCAAACCAATACCGAAGATCACGGAGAAGAAGATGATTGGCAACATATGCCCATCGGTCAGTGATCCAAAAATATTAGACGGGATTAAAGATAAAATGGTGTTGACCAGACCATGCGAGTGGCTACTCACTTCCTGGGTGGTTTGCTGATATTGGGAAATATCGGTCTGAGTCAGGCTTGACATGTCAATACCGGCACCCGGCTGGAATATATTCGCAGCAACCAGACCGACAATAATCGCAACAGTGGTAATAATTTCAAAATAAACAATGGTTTTGAAGCCCAGTTTACCCAGGTTTTGACCATGACTTGCATTTGCAATACCGAGTATCAGCATTGAAAGTACAAGTGGAACGACAATCATCTTAATCAAATTAATAAAGATTGCGCCCAAAGGGCTCAGCAGATTATTAATCAGAGTTTCACGATATTCGGGAGAATAATGTAGAAAGGAGCCTACAAGCACACCTAAAATGAGCGCAATGACGATTTGCCAAGCAAGACTAATCCTAATCTTTTTCATGCTAAGCCCTTAAAATCAAATTTTAATAAAAAAGCTGCTATAACACTGTCGATATCACATCGGCATGTTAAAGGGGAGCGTGGGAATGAATAATATAAAAAATATTCATGAAATATAAACAGGGGGCTATTTTGCATCGATTAATATATTCAATCTAACTTTTTTCTTCATAATTGATTCAAAAGGTCCAAAAAAAAGCAGTATTGGTATAAAAAATAATCAAATTGTAAGGTTTCATTTAATAAACTTATAAGCTCATAGCTAAAAACTTACTTTCTGGTAGATCGGGTCAGGCGAAAAAATGCCCAAACCAGACAAATGCCGGCAAAGCTTGCCAGATAAATCATTTTCGGAATGACCAGTTGAGTAGGCACGCCCATCTGGTTCAATTGAATAAACATCTGTATGCCTTGGGTGGAAGGGAGGGCTTTGCCTAAATACTGCATCCACTCTGGCATGGCGGCATGCGGCCAGGCCGTACCTGAAAGCAGAAACAGGGGAATCGAGCTAAACACGATCACATGGCCGGCACGTTCCGGCATATCCAGAAAAGAGGCAATCAGCATGCTGAGGCCAATCACGCAGCTCAGAAATATAGGAACCGCAATGAGCATGCCCCAGAAGTTGCCACCACGCGGATAGTCATTCAGCCAGAAGGTAAATCCAAACAGATACAAACAGCCCAAAAAGCCAATGGTTAAAATAGTACTCCATAAAGCCCAAAATTCGGTTCGACTGGGTATCCAGTGCTTTTCACGATAAGTCGCAATTAACATGCACAAGCCTAGCAAAATGGTTTGATGGATAATCAGTGGGGCAACGGCAGGGAAAATATAACTGCCATACCCGGACAGGGTGTTAAATAATGGAATTTGATGAATAGACAGCGCAGGGGAAAATTCAGAAATATGCTGAAATTTTTCAGCCTGTTCGGCCAGCGCATGTTCAATCGATGCCGCCAGTCCCAAACCAATCTTTTGGGTTTTCAAGAAATTGGCGGCACTTAAATATAAACCGATGCCCCCAACTTCACCTCGACGCAGACTGCCAGATAAGTTATCTGGAAGTAGTAAAATACCGTCCGCCTGTTGCAGCTTGATCATCTGCTGTGCTTCGGCAAAATTCCCGGTGACTGCACGGATTTCAACATTGGGACTTTTAGTCACTTCGCCAATAATACTCGAGCTCACCAGGCTTTGTTCTTCATCGACAATCACAATCGGTAAAGATTCGGCATGTTCTGCCTTATAAGCCGTTGGGTAGAAGAAACTATATAAAAATACCGAAAGTACCAATGTGGTCAAGATCGAACTGTTACGTGCAATATCCTGAAAGGTTTTAAAATAAAAGTACAAAAAGTTTTTAAGCGTTTTCATGCCTGTACTCCCTTTAGATATTTTTTAAGGAAGAAGTAGGCTGTGCCCAGATAAAACAGGCAATACACGGCTAAAATTGCAAGCGGTAACAGTGAAATGGATATGGGACTGCCCACCACCCATTGTTCCGTCTGTAATTTGGCATAAGGCGTATAGGGAATAATATTGGACCAGAACTGGGTGAATAAGGGGGCATTGTTCAGCGGTAAAGTCACGCCGGCAAAACTTAAAGATGACCCGCCATAGACCGCAATAAAACCAAAACTTTTCGCCAGATCACGGGTGGCCAAAACCACGCTGCTGCTGATCAGGGCATAAGCGCTATAGAGCAGAAATTGTCCCAATAAAATGGGCCAGAGCTGTCCCTGTACAAACCAGCCACGCATTTCAATCATCCAGAACATCCATAACCAGGTCCAGAAACTGAAAATCAGCACATAGGTCATATTTTTGGAAAGCAGGGCAAGCCATAAATTTTGACCATCGAGCCATGTTTTGGCCGTGCCAAATTTCAGCTCCTGTCCTACGGCAAAAGCCACGCAACAGCAGAGCAATAAATGTAAAATTGCCGGAATCATGTAAGGTTCCAGATAGAACTCATAACTGAGCCCCGGATTAAACAGCGGCGAAATTTTGATATTGGGCGTTGGTGCATTCAAATAGGGAATCTGGTTTTCCAGATAACTGTGCCCGGTAAAATCGGCCAGTGCCTGCAAGGTGCTGACCAGCATCGCCGATGAAATGCTATTGCCGACACTAAAATAGCTTTGGTTATAGGCAATGCTGATTCCAGCATCCTTGGCTTGTACCAGGCGTTGTTCGGCACCTGCGGGAATAGTGATATAACCCCAGATTTTGTTTTGATTGAGTAACTGTTCAACCTCATCCTGACTGCTGGAAATACTGTTGATGCTCAGGGTGTGATTCAGACTGGCATGATGAATAATCGTCCGGCTCAGTTCGCTCTGGTCCTGATCAATAATTGCAATTGGCAGATGGCTCGGTTTCCCGGCAGAAAACATACTGGCAAACAGCACAATCACAAAGACAGGTGCAAGCGTGATCATGCACAAGTCCCACTTATGCCTGAGCAAATAGCCGAGTTCGCGCAGTATGCCCTGTAGCATGATCAAGACTCTTGTACTTTAAACAGCACACTCATGCCGACTTTTAAATCTGCAATTGGCTGGGCAGGGGTGAGCTGAATCTTGAAACTGCGAATATCATAGCCACCGGTTTGGCGCGTGGTTTTAATGGTGGCAAATTCACCCTCGGCATCAATCTTTTTGATCTTGAACAGGGCCTTTTTGTTTAATGCAGGAATAAAGCCTTCAACCGATTTGGCCTGATACACCTGCGCGTATTGATCTTCACGGATATTCAGGCTGACCCAAAGCTCATCCTCCTGAATAATACTGACCACGGGTACACCCATGGCCACCAGTTCCGACACCTTGCCATAGGTTTTAGACACTGTACCGTTGATCGGGGACACCAGTTTGGTTTCGGCTTCCAGTGCATTGGCTTCTGCAACGGCCGCTTTGGCAATCTCCACCTGGGCATCGGCGGAGGATTTCTGTTCTGGCGTGCTGCCGCGTTTGGCACGTGCATATTGCTGATAAGCCGCTTCGGTCATTTGTGCGGCAGATTGAGCCGCGGCGTGCATTTCATCGCGGCGCTGGCGTGAAATGACGCCTTCCTTAAACAGGTTGGCACCACGCTGATAGGTGGTTTGAGCCAGGTCTTGCTGGGCTTTCATGGCCTGCCAGTTGGCATATAGACTGTCGATATTTTCCTGCTGGGAACCGCGCTCCGCTGTGGCTTGCAAGGCTAAAGCAGATTGCAGGCTGGCCAGCGCCTGCTGTTTTTTAGCTTCGACTTCCGGACTAAACAAACGGACCAGTGGCTGGCCTTTAATCACTTTTTGTCCGTCGTGGATATATATTTCTTCAATGCGGCTCGGCACTTTGCTGCTGACATGGACAGTTTCAGCTTCAACACGACCTTGCAGCTCGACTTCCTTGGGCTGATAGCTTTTCCATAAGCCAAAACCAATCAGGCCTAAAAGCAAGATCAGTATGATGATGCCAACCATTTTAATGGTAGCTGAAGATTTTGAATCGGTATTTTCAGTGGCCGGCGTTTGTTCTGAATAACTGAAAAATGCTGAATCTGTAAGATTTGGCTGTTCGTGAGACTGCTCTAAAGTGTTCAATTCACTTTGCTGGGCGGATGGATTGCGAGCAGCCTCTTTTGATGAGGCATTTTCTACATCTTGATCAGGCCTGTTTTGATCTTGTGTCATGGTTTTCCCCATCAAAAATTAACGAATATAACTGCTATTGCTTTGGCTGACATAGCTTTGAAACTGCTCAATCGAGCCATGGCTTTGCAGTAAAGTGGCCAGTGACATAATGTATTTATAGGCATTCAGCGCCATTTCGCTTTTTAAAGCATTCAGGCTATTTTGTGCATCAATCAGCTGGGTGGCCGTTCCCATATCTTCCTTAAAAGATAAAGTCTGAATACGCAGATTTTCCTCGGCGGCTTTCATGTTTTGCTGTAACAGCTGATGACTTTGCTGGGCTGAGGTCATTTCATTGTAAGAGCGATAAATGATGTTTTCGACTTCCTGCTTGGTACGCTCGGTTAACAGTTCAGAGGCATAGCGTTGCAACTCTGCGGCCTGAACATTTTTGTTTTTATCTATGCCGGAAAACAGGTTATAACGTGCCGCGACACCGACAATCCAGTTTTGCTTTTCATCCAGACTATATTCGCCAAAGGCGAACAAATTAGGTTTTTTCGCGGCACTTTGCGCCTTGACATTGGCATTGGCCAGCTGGGTGTCCATCTGCATTTTGCGAACCAGGGAAGATTGGTCCGGATAGCTTTTTAACAGCGCATTCAGGTTCTGAGTCTGGGTAGCGTTGACAAATAGGGGTGTGCTCAACTCGGTAATCTGACTTTGCTGTAACAGGTTGTTGAGCTGAAACAGACTCGATCTTAAATTGGCTGCTGCATTTTGCACGCTACGCTCGGCATTGTTCTTTGCCACTTCAAATTGCATGCGCTGTCCTTTGCTGATAAAACCTTGGCGTTCCAGCTTTAAAGCATTGCTGTAATGCATTTGCATGGCATTGAAATTGGACTGACTGGAGGCTAAAAGCTGCTTTTGCAGTTGGGCATTAAAATAGGCCTGAATCAGTTCAAAGCGTTGCACATCTTGCTGTTGCTTGCTATTGAGTTGACTGCGCTGAGCCTGAATCTGAGCCATTTCCTTGACACTTGAGGTCAGGCCACCGGTATATAAAGGCATAATGACGGACACGGTTGGACGTATCACCTGATCATCCAGGCGAACGGTTGACTCATCTGGAATTAATCCCACGCCATCATGTATAGGTTGTTTTAAACCCTCTTTCAACGGATCGGCAAAGCCACCTAAATTCAATTCATCAATCTTATTATTCAGGCCATTAGTCAAGGACTGTTCTAGATTGTTTTTTAAAGCCCCAAGAGGAAGATCCACTTCATTATGAAAAGCGTAAGCGCGGACATTTAAATCGACACGGGGCAGACCTAAACCCTTGACCGCTTCAGCTTGTAATTGTGCAGATTGTTGCAAAGCCTGACTGGCCTGCGTGCTATAGGAATCCTTTAAAATCGACTGTTCAGCCTGGGCATAACTGATACTTTCGGCGAATACTGGGCCAGCAAAAACCAGACTAGCCGTACAAATGCCAATACGAAAATTTTGTTGTATGAGGAGTGCAATTTTTTTGGGTTGTGCCTGTAAATGCAATGACATCACTCAGCTCTCAATTTCTTTGTAATAATTATATTGCATAGATTGAATTGTATGTCTAATCAATAAGTTGTTGTATTGTTTAATATGCATCTGTATATCAATCACCTGATCAGGTTTTTGATCTTGACGACTTGCATCGCCAATTTGAAAAGACCAGAAATAAGATGCAGTTGCTCCTTTAAGCCGAATGTCAGGGATTGTACAGGCTGTATTCAAATCCACTCTTTATTGAGATTTTGACTTTAAATGTCCGACAGCATTGAAATATTTTCAGGATAATTTACTGCAAGCAACGCCTATCTGTGGTTAAATGCCATCATTTTATTGTGTTTCACTCTGAAAGGAAAAATCATGCGCGCGTACAACTTCTGTGCTGGTCCTGCTGCATTACCTACTGCCGTTTTAGAAAAAGCTCAGGCTGAATTGCTTGATTGGCATGGCAAGGGTCTTTCGATCATGGAAATGAGTCACCGTAGCAGTGATTATGTGGCTGTGGCAGAAAAAGCAGAAGCAGATTTGCGTAAATTGATGAACATTCCTGAGAACTATAAAGTATTGTTCTTGCAAGGTGGCGCTTCACTGCAATTCTCTGCCATTCCTTTAAACCTGTTGGGTAAAAACAGCAAGGCTGATTATATTCATACCGGAATCTGGTCTGAGAAAGCGTTAAAAGAAGCAAAACGCTATGGCGACATCAATGTTGTAGAAGCAGGTACCAGCATTAACGGTAAATTGGCCATTACAGAGCAAAGTACCTGGAACTTGTCTGACGATGCGGCTTATGTCCATTATGCTGATAATGAAACCATTGGCGGCCTTCAGTTTGCGGGTATTCCTGAAACAGATAAACCTTTGGTATGTGACTTTTCATCAAGCATTTTATCTGCGCCATTAGATGTATCCAAGTTTGGTTTAATTTATGCAGGTGCGCAAAAGAATATTGGTCCTGCCGGCTTAACTTTGGTCATTATTCGTGAAGATTTGCTTGATCAGGCGAAACCTGAAATTCCAAGCATTCTGAAATATTCAGATCAGGCGAAAAACGGTTCTATGGTCAACACACCATCTACCTATGCCTGGTACCTGTCTGGTCTGGTATTTGAGTGGTTGCTTGAAAATGGCGGAGTCGATGCCATGCATAAAGTGAACCTTGAAAAAGCCAAATTACTGTATGGCTACATCGATGCTAGCGATTTCTATGCTAACCCGATTGCAGAAGCCAACCGTTCTATCATGAATGTACCGTTTACCTTGGCAAAAGCTGAGCTTGAGAAACAATTCTTGAAAGAAGCCGAAGCGAATCATCTACTTAACTTGGCAGGTCACCGTTCAGTGGGCGGTATGCGTGCCAGTATTTACAATGCTGTACCTTTAGAAGGCGTACAGGCTCTGGTTAACTTTATGTATGACTTTGCCAAACGCAATGCTTAATTGCTAAAGCTAAAAAAGCCCATCACATGATGGGCTTTTTGTTGACTTGAATAATGTTAAAGATAAAATCGTTAAAATAGGCTTAAAAAATAAAGTGATGCAAAAGATAGGCAGACATAAACATACCCAGGACAAAAAACAGGCATGAGATGGTGTCTAACTGGAAGCGTTTAACCAGTTGATGTTCAACTGTTCGTATATTTTCTTCTTGCACGATTTTCATGGAAACTCTATTCCGATTTATTTATCGTTAATTTATATTGCTTGTATTTATTTTTATCATAAAAAATTGATTAAATAAAGTACTAAATAAAAATATGTAATTAAAATATTTATGGTATTGGACAGAATATCTGATTATTTAGCAAATTATTGTCACTACAGGGTTGTGCTGGAGAAAAGACTTCAAAATGCCTCATAAAAATATAATCGGTGCACGATTTATTTAAAATAAAATTTTGAATTTAAAACTGTGGATAAATGCATTTTAATTTGAATTTAAAATCGTTAAATATAATAGTCTTCTGTGGATAATTTTTGATCAGAATGAATGTGCAGATAATAAATACATAAGCATAAAAAAGCAGTGCCATAGCGTGAAGAGATAATCAGGCTATAGCACTGCTTTTTAGAGAGGATTATTTTTTAGCGTAAATATTCACTTGAATCCATAAATTGCCACGAATGAATTGGCCAATTGCAAAGTCTTTATACGCCGGATTCTTGGTAGCAATGCGAATCAGGGTGGCTTCCTGGTTTTCATCATGAATTAGGGCAACATCATACAGGGTGTATTCCTGATCCATAAATGACATGGAGGTTTTACCGACAATATTGCCCTGGAACCAGGCTTCATCTTCCTGACCCATGTTTTCGCCATACAGATAAGCGACCATCTTGGAAAAATCGACCGTAACCGGTTCTTTGTCATCTTCCGATTTGGGTTCCCAGGCATCAATCTGTTCTTGCAGGTTGGCAGGTGCCACGCCGTTATTGGCCGCCAGAATGTCATTCAAGGCACGGTGATGCTTGATTGAGGCAGGATCATCTACCACCAGATGTTCATGGTCTGACACCGCTTCCAGCTCATAGGCCCAGGCATTGAGCTGAGCAAGATAGGGTTGATCTTTTTCATACTGGTCATGATTGACGCTATACAGTGTATCAAAGGCATAGACAATGGTATTGGCACCCAGATTCAAGCGCAGTACCGCCTGAGTGTTGGATTTACAGGTAATAATCCGTTCAATGGTGGCCTTGACTTTGTAGGGGCTTTCAAAGCTTGGAAATGCCGTTTTTAGCGCTTGGGGTTTGTTGTTTTCAACTGCAATGACTTGGGTTAATTGTATTTTTTCCTGCTTGGGCCCTTGAATGAGCCAGGCTGATGCGTCCATGTCACATTCTTCTTTGCATAAACCCATGGGCATGACCGGCGCATCAAGAGCCAGGCCCAACCACTTGGGCACATCTGTAGCCGGATTTTCTGTGAGCAGATTCCAATGTTCGACATGACTGCCAAAGTTCTGATCTTCAATGGTGATCAGTTCCGGTCTATTTTGATTTTTCATATTCACAATTGATGTTGGGCTGTATTTATCTATTAAATCGAGGGTTATTGTTAAATTTCAAGTCAAAGAGCCAAATTTAACCATTAAAGTCCATACAATGTACTTTAAATTCTGAATTTAGATGTGATGCGATCTGAAACTTGGCGATTGAAACTATGATGATTGAAGAGTAAAGCTAAAAACAAGCAAGAGGCACAATAGATTTAGCCATCCTCCTGTCACATGGAATTTGCTAAACTAGGTACTCTTCTTTTTTGACTATGGATATGGTGTGCTGCCATTTAAACTTTGGGTTGATGCCGATGCATTGCCTAAAATCCTGCGTGATGTGATCATTCGCGCTTCCGACCGTTATCAGCTGGAAGTCACTTTTGTGGCCAACCAGAATGTGGGTATTACCCCGTCCGTACGGATTAACTCCCTTCAGGTCATGAGTGGCGCAGATGCGGCAGATAAAGAAATTATCGAGCGCATGAAAGAGCATGATATTGTCATGACTCAGGATATTCCCCTGGCTGCTCAAGTCATTGAAAAGGGCGGAATAGCCATTCATCCGCGCGGTGAAATCTATACTGCTGCCAATGTAAAAGCACGCCTGCATCTACGTGATTTTATGGATACCTTAAGAGGGGCGGGTGTACAAACCGGTGGACCTCCTCCGATTTCCGAACGAGACAAGCGCGAATTTTCCAGTGCACTGGATCAAACCATTCAGAAACAGAAACGTAAAACCGCAGCGTAACTTGAGCTCTTCATGCCGTCAAAAACCAACATTATGTCCACGTATGCCTTATTGGTGTTTATTTGGGCAACCACGCCTCTGGCAATTGTCTGGAGTGTTTCAGATCTGCATAGTTTGTGGGCTTTGGCACTGCGCTTTTTTATTGCCTTGCCTTTAGCCTTGGGTTTGCTGGTTTTACTGAAAACCAAGTTGCCTCTCAATGCCATCTCCCTGCATAGCTATGTTGCAGGTGCCTGCAGTTTTATTGGATCGCAAATCTTTACCTATCTGGCTACTGACTATTTAAGCTCAGGCATTATCGCCCTGATGTTTGGTTTGGCTCCGATCATGACCGGATTAATCGGACGTTTTGCTTTTAACATTCATTTGCATCGCCTGCAGTGGCTGGGCATGTGCATTGCAGTAGTGGGGCTGGGGATTATCTGTCTGGGGGGCAGTGACCAGCATGTCCAGCCGATGGGCATAGGACTGATGTTGATCAGTGTTTTGGTGTATTGCGCATCCATTTTTTGGGTCAAAAAAGTCAATGCACCACTGAAACCCATGGCCCAGGCAACGGGATCGATTCTGGTCTCCAGCCTGTTTGCACTGGGCATGCTGCCGTTGATCTGGCAGCATGCACCAGATCATATCCCGAATACCAAGGCATTGATCGGTTTGTTTTATGCGGTGATTATGGCTTCACTGCTGGCGATGTTCTGTTATTTCAAACTGGTACAAAATATTAAGGCGACGACCTTATCATTGACTACGGTGCTGACACCCATGTTGGCCATGCTGTTTGGAGCGATGCTGAATGATGAAAAATTATCGGTGATGGTTTTTGTCGGGGCCTTTATTTTATTGTTTGGCCTGTTTGTTTATTTCTATCGCGATCTTAAGGCGAGCCAGAATCTCGCCACCAAGATCAAGTTCAACAGTTAAATTTCTAGTCTTTATTTTTGCCGAGGTTGACACATTCGGCAAGTTTGACCCGGTCTTGTGGATGCAAGGTAATAAAATAAGCGCCGGTGCGGAACTTGCCGTTCTCTTCCGTTCGGCTATAGACCACTTGGGCAGTTGCAGCAATATGGAAGAAATTTTCAGGGTGACTTAAGGTCACATGAATATAGGTGCCTTCCTGAATAGGGTGATCACTAAAGAAACTGAAACCGGTTTCGGAAAAATTGACATGTTCCGGGATTGGTAACATGGATTGTACAATTGCATCGTATAAAGAGCCGGTAATGAGGTTTAACTTTTGGTTAAATAAGGATAATATTCTAGCAATTTGTTGATCTTTTTCATTTAATTGTTCTAATTCGTAGTTTACAGCGTGATCAAATTGATCTAATTCTGCGAGTAGTAGAAAATAGCGGGGCAGCACAAAGTTAGGATCATAAGGGTCATTAAGCGCGACATCATCAGAAATAATCTGATAATTTATTCGCAAAGCAGCATCGATACGCGACATAACGCGGCGTTCCTTATTGCCGCCTTGATGCTGTAAATTTTCCATAATTATTCCTCGGACTAAATGGTATGTTTAAACCAATCTCGCTGTACATCGGGTTGAGATATACTCGTGCACGGCGTAGCAACCACTTTATTTCTTTTATTGCTCTGGTTTCTATGATCGGTCTCACCTTGGGTGTGGCCGTACTGATTACAGTCTTATCTGTAATGAATGGCTTTGACCGCGAGCTGAAAAACCGTGTATTGGGAATGATACCTCAAGCTACTGTTTCTTCAACACAAATATTAACAAATTGGCCGGAACTTGCAAAAAAAGTTGAACAGCATGAGCATGTCAAGGGTGTAGCGCCCTTTACCCAATTACAGGGCATGCTGACGGCACAGGGGCAAGTGGCCGGAATTATGGTCACGGGCATCGAACCTGAATACGAAAAGAACGTGTCCATTATCCAGAATCACATGATTGCGGGAAGTATTGATAGCTTGAAAAAGGGTGAATTTGGCATTGTTTTGGGTAAACAAATGACCGATTCACTGGGTTTGGGATTAAACGACAATATTACCTTAGTGCTGCCTGAAGCTACGCCGTCGCCTGCAGGGGTGGTGCCACGTTTCAAGCGCTTTAAAATTGTCGGTATTTTCAGTATCGGGGCGGAAGTGGATTCGATGATGGGCTATATCGCCCTGAATGATGCCTCCACTTTATTGCGCTTGCCGGATGGTGCTCAAGGTGTGCGTTTAAAACTGGATGACATTTTCCTGGCGCCAGAAGTGGCGGATGATATTGTCAAAGACCTGCCAAGCAATTTCTATGCATCGAACTGGACCTTTACCCACGGTAATTTGTTTAGTGCGATTCAGATGGAAAAAGCCATGGTCAGCTTGCTGCTGTTCCTGATTGTACTGGTGGCTGTATTTAATATTGTGTCCTCACTGGTGATGGTCGTCACCGACAAGAAATCCGACATTGCCATTTTGCGCACGCTGGGGGCTTCACCTGCAACCATTACCCGGATTTTTATGGTACAGGGCACCATTATTGGCGTGATCGGGACAGTTTCCGGTGCCATTCTGGGAATTATCTTCGCTTCAAGTATCAGTGGCTTTATTGGCTGGTTGAATACAGCATTTGGTTTGAACCTGTTTGATGCCTATTTCATTAATTACTTGCCGTCTTATTTGCGCTGGCAAGATGTGGTGGTGATTGTCAGCCTGTCACTGGTTTTAAGTTTCCTGGCTACAATTTACCCGGCACTGCGTGCTGCAAAAACCCAACCAGCAGAGGCCTTACGTTATGAGTAATCTTGTCCTCGAAGCGAAAAATATCTCGAAAAGTTTTACCGATGGCAAAACCACCGTTGAAGTGATTAAAAACTTGTCCTTAGAGGTCAAAAAAGGCGAGTTTGTGTCTATTGTCGGTTCGAGTGGGTCGGGTAAAAGTACCTTGCTGCATGTGTTGGGTGGTCTGGACTGTCCAACAGCAGGGCAGGTGTTCTTAAACGGCAAGCGCTTCGATAATTTGGGTGAAGCCGAGCGTGGCTATTTGCGTAACCAGCATTTAGGCTTTGTCTATCAGTTCCATCATCTGTTGCCTGAATTTACCGCACTGGAAAATGTGGCCATGCCGCTGATGCTGCGTGCAGGAACGACCTATAAGCAATCTAAAGAGCAGGCTGAATATTTGCTTAATCGGGTCGGACTGTCGCATCGCATGACGCATAAACCGGGCGAGCTGTCTGGTGGTGAACGTCAGCGTGTTGCCTTGGCGCGTGCTCTGGTGGCAAAGCCGGAACTGATGCTGGCAGATGAGCCGACGGGGAATCTGGACCGTAAAACGGCAGTGAAAATTTTTGAATTGCTGAGTGAATTACGTGATGAGTTCAATATGGCGATGCTGATTGTGACCCATGATGAACAGCTGGCCCAGACTGCCGACTCGATTTTGCATATGCAAGACGGCGTCTGGATTGATGGTTAAGGATTGTCTGACACTTCATAAATGATTTGCGTTGTAAGCTCCAATTAAACAATGAGATGTATACAGCGTAAAAAATATTCGTTGTCACAAACAAGGATGAAGTGTCACCCAACCCTAGACACTGATCGATAAATTTAGAAAACGATTGAAGCTCACTCCGGTGGGCTTTAATATTGCCAAAAATAAAAAAATTATAATCACAATGATTCAAATAATCTGTATCGGCTGGGTGCTAGGGATTGCCACAATGGGAAAAAACTACCCGATATTGCAGTCTTTACTCATTCCATGTATCGCTCTTTTTATCGTGCTTCTCCTTTTAAAGCTGACTGTTTTCAAACAGGCTTATTCCTTAGGATTTAAGTTTTTACAGCTTTCTCTGGGACTGAGCCTGGGGATTGCACTCGGCTATAGTTATGCTGATCATCAATTAAATAAGCGTTTACTGTTTCGGGAACAACAGCCTGAAGCAGTGGAGGTGATTGCCTATGTTAAACACATCAATGAATTAGGCGATCCGACCATCCAGCAAAAAATTCAGGTATTGAATCGCCATACACAAGTGGTGCGGTGGCAGGCATTTTTAAAAAATGCACCAGATTCAAGTTCATCTGCGGTACTTGAGCTAGGTCAATATTACCGTTTGCAGGGACAAGTCCTGCCTGCGCATAGCTATGCCACTGAAGGAGCCTTTGATCAGGAACAATGGTATATCCAGCAAAATATCATGTCCGGATTTAAAGTTTCATCAATCCACAAGCTGACTGAACAAGAAGTTGATGCTTTAGGGCATGGACGATACCTCAGGCAACATGCTTCTGTTTCCAGTCAGATTCAACTCTGGGTTGAGCAGCAGCGTTTGGCATTACGCAATTTTATCCATCAGCAGCCCGTGCAGCATAAAGGTTTAATACTGGCTTTATTGACCGGAGACAAGAGTTTGCTGGCTACAGACACCGAGCAACTGTTTCAGCGCTTTGGTATGAGTCATCTGCTCGCCATATCCGGGCCGCATGTGTTGATTTTTGCCGTACTGCTGTGTTGGAGTCTGCATCAGCTCATTGCTCATTATCGACCGCAACTCTATTTGAAATGGCCCAGGCAATATCTGCTGATCTGGCCCTTTTGCGCGAGCGTAGCACTGTACTGTGCATTTGTTGGCTTTGAAATTCCTGCGCTCAGAACGCTATTGAGCTGCTTGTTGATCAGTGTATTTATCTTGTTCAAGCAAAAGCTCCGACCACTGAATATTTTGCTGTTTAGTGCCTCTATCCTGTTAATTTTTGATCCTTTCAGTATTTTATCGGCTGCATTCTGGCTGTCCTATGGCGCATGTTTTGTGTTGCTGCGCATTTACCAGACCATGCAGCAGCAAAGCGGCACGGAGGAGCTCAAGACCCGAACACACTACCTCAAAATGCAGCTGAAACTTTTAATCGAATCGCAGTGGAAAATATTTCTGGCCTTATTTCCCCTGATGATGCTGTTCTTTAAACAGATGGCATGGATTACGCCACTGAGTAATCTGTTTGCCATTCCCTGGATTGGTCTGGTGATTGTGCCCTTGGATCTGTTGGCAGCGCTGTGCTATTTCATTGCTGAACCTTTGGGCGGACTGGTTTTTCAAATCAACGATCTGTGTCTTGCTGCCTTGCTGGGGTTGCTGCAACTTTTAGATCGGCTGTTTGCCCCGACCTTACAGCAGATTGCCATGAACTTTGCCGTGTGGCTCAGTGTGTGTCTGGGATTGATGATCCTGTTTTTACCGCGCGCTGTGTTGCCTAAAGCGTGGTCTATCTTGTGCTTTATGCCTTTAATTGCCCTAGATGCCCGTAAAAATGAATTTGAATTGAATGTCTTGGATGTTGGACAAGGACAGGCGATTTTTATCCGCGATCAAGACCAGACCATGATGGTTGATATGGGCGGAAATTATGATGAAGCTAAATTCAGTGTGGGCAAGCAAATCATTTTGCCCTTTTTATCGGTGAAGGGGGTGAGCGAATTGAATCAGCTGGTTTTGACCCACTTAGACCAGGATCATAAAGGTGGCTATGAGTCGATCAGACAGCAGTTCCCCATCAGGCAGGTCTATTCAAATGAGAAACTTGAAGTCGCGGATTCCAGCCAGTTTGATTATTGTCATCAAGGGCAAAACTGGCAGTGGCGTGATCGCGTAAACATGACCGTGCTGTCGCCCAAAACCGAAAATTTGGCCTATGCCAACGCTGAGAAAAATGAAATGTCCTGTGTGATTTATCTGCAGGTGAAAAATGCCCAACCCTATCAAAATTTTTTACTGATGGGAGATGCCGGTTGGCAAACGGAATATCAAATTCTGCAGGATTATCCAGACTTAAAAGTCGATGTGCTGGTTTTGGGACATCATGGCAGTCGGCATAGCTCGGCCTATGCTTTTTTAAAGCAGTTAAACCCGAAAGTCGTGATCGCATCGGCAGGCTTTAACAATCGCTATGGACATCCCAGTAAAATGACGCTGCAACGTCTAGGGCAGCTGGATATTCCTGTCTTGAGCACAGTACAGCAGGGCAGCATCCAGTTTAGAAGACAGGCCAATGGACAAATGCAATTACAGTATGCGCGTGAACAACGGCAATGGTTAAAACGTGCAGCAGTAAAACTTAAATACTAGGGTCTGACTATAGACCTGACTATATGACTTGTTCATTTTCTACTGGAATTGCAGGATTGTGAGCGGCAGTTTCTGCACGGACTTTAGCGACCAGTGCCAATGCCTCTGTTTTATTGAGATAATACAGTGCATCCAATTCGGGGCTGGCTTTAAAGCGTTTATAGCTCCAATGGTAATGTTCAGGATAACGGCGGATCAGGTTTTCAATGGCTTGAAAAATAATGCCTGTGCCTTGATTGGTATCGACCGAATAGATACGTTCATCAATTGCTTCAAAATGTAGATCAAAACCCTGATCCTCATTACGCAGTGCATATAAAAACAAGGTTTTGGCTTTGGTTTTTTGAATCAGTTTGGCACTTAAATTACTGGTGGCCAAAGGCAGTCCAAAATAAGGAATCATTTCACCGCCAACATTGGGTGTATGGTCGGGCAAAATCACCGTCGTTCCGCCTTGCTTTAAGGCCTTAAAAATCTGGCGAACTCCGGATTCATCGGTAGGCACCAAAGTTGCCTGTTCGCGACTACGGGCGTTACGGACAAACAGATCGGCCGCTTCATTTTTGACCGGTTTGTACATGATGGTCATTTTGGTAAATTGGGCAATATAGGCATTCATGATTTCCCAAGTGCCAAAATGCGGAACGATTAAAACCACACCTTTGTTTGCGGCAAGTGCATCCAGCAGCAGCTGTTTACCATGTACTTTGTGAATGCGTGCAAGATTGGCTTCATTGCTGGAACCCCAGATACTGAAAAACTCAAAATAAGAGATCAGTTCATTACGGATGGCTTGAGCCGTAATTTTTTCCCGCTCTGCATCACTCAGTTCAGGCAGGGCGATATTTAAATTCAACCGAATGGTTTCTGAAGTTTTGGAAATTTTGAGAGCATTGACCAGACCAGCTAAACCACGCGCTATAAATCGAGAAATTTGAATAGGTTGTCGGCTAATAAACTGCAAAAGACGATAGGTTGTATTCTGGGAGCTTCGATCGGTCATTGTTGTATTGTCAATTGCATCATGAATGGAAAAGATAAATTTATTATAAGTGAAAACAGATAATTTAGACAGATTTAACCCGATCAGTGTATATAATGAGTCCAATTTAACTCAACAGTGGATCGTTTTCCATGTCCGATTGGCCACCAAAACCAGAAAATGAAATTCAAAATACACAACATAATTCACAAAATATAACTGGCAAAGAATGGCATATTTTAGAAAAAGCCGTTTTAGCCTCTGTAGAAGAACAGCGCCGTGCGCGTCGTTGGGGAATCTTCTTTAAATTTCTCACTTTTGCTTATATCCTGTTTATTTTGGTGCTGATGGCTAAAAGCTGCAGTACTTCGAGTACAGATCCAACAGCGACAACCAGTTCGCATATTGCCGTGGTCGATATTATTGGCACCATTGCTGCGGATAAGCAAAGTGTGAATAGCACAGATACAGTCAAAGCACTTAAGAAAGCCTTTGAAAACAAGCAAAGCAAAGCCGTGGTTCTCAATATTAATTCACCAGGGGGTTCACCGGTTCAATCGGATGAAATCTGGCAAGAAATTCAATATTTGAAGAAAGCCCATGCAGATAAAAAACTGTACGCCATCATTGGGGATACCGGTGCTTCGGGTGCATATTATATCGCCTCTGCTGCGGATGAGATCATTGTCAACCCTTCAAGTTTGGTCGGCTCTATTGGTGTGATTATGCCGAACTATGGCGTGAATGGCTTAATGCAGAAATTAGGCGTTGAAGACCGTACCATGACCTCTGGTGAAAATAAGGCACTTTTATCAATGACTCAGCCAGTGGATGCTGCGCAAAAGGCCCATGTACAAGGGGTGTTGGATAATGTACATGACCACTTCATTAATGCCGTGAAACAGGGCCGTGGTAAAAAATTGAAGTCGAACGATCCTGCCATATTCTCAGGTTTGTTCTGGACAGGTGAACAGGCCGTGAAACTAGGCATTGCAGACCGTACCGGCAGTTTAAATAGCTTGAAACGAGAACTGAAACTGGAAAAAGCAGTCAATTACACTATTGAATATAATCCTTTCGATTCAGTACTAGGACGTATGGGAAGTTCAATGGGGCAAGGTTTTGCCAGCTCAATTTCACAGCAGGTCCAATCTGAACAAACGACAAAATTGCAATGAAACCCGTGATCCACTTTGCGCACGCCAATGGCGTGCCATCAAAAGTTTATCAAAAGCTGTTTGATGGACTGAAAGATGAATATGACATTATTTATGTGCCCTTGCTTGGTCCAGACAAGCGTTATCCCATAGACAATCACTGGAACAGCCTGACCAATCAGGTCATTGACAGTATTGTACGCCAGGCCAATGGCAGCAAAGTCATTGGTCTCGGTCATTCTTTAGGATCGGTGCTGACTTTTCAGGCAGCCTTAAAACGTCCAGAGCTGTTTCAACAGGTCATTATGATTGATCCACCCTTAATTATGGGTAAAGATGGCTTTGCTTTGCATGTAGCCAAAACCTTGAAGCTAAAAGCCGTAGATAAAATGTCGCCGGCCTCTTTATCTTTACGTCGCAGAGATCATTGGGAAAGTCGTGAACAGGCAGCTGAATTGCTTCGTCCTAAAGGCTTTTATCAACATTTTGATGCGGACTGCTTCCAGGCCTATATCGATCATGCTTTAACTGAGGATAAGGTGCGGGGCGGTGTGGAGTTGACCATTGCAAAAATGGATGAGGTGAATATTTTTAGAACCAATCCATCATTATGGTGGCTGCCGCAGCCGAAACCTCAAGTGCCTGTCCAGCTGCTGATGGCGGAAAAAGGGCCGTTTATTGGGCGGGGCTTTCCGCAAATCGCGAAAAAGAAGTTTGGTATTCCATATACGGTTGTTCCGGGAAGCCACATGTTTCCACTGGAAAAACCGCTAGAGACCGTCGCATTGATCAAGCAACTGATTCAGCAGCCGGCAGTGTAATTTCTGCTCCAGTTAATGATTAAAAAATAAAGCAATAAAAAACGCATCCGAGGATGCGTTTTTTATAAATGAATATTCTTTAAAACCTGCAGAATTGCACGGGCTCTTTCATTGACTGACCACGATACAGCACACCCTGTTCAGTATGCTGGACTGCGCCTGTACAAATCCATTCCACCACTTGCGGGTAGATTAAATATTCAAGCACATGAACCCGATTTGCTAAAGAAGTAGCATTATCATGCAGATTTACTTTTAGCACACCTTGCGCAAGTGGCTGACCTGCATCCAGTTCGGCAGTGACATAATGCACCGTACAGCCATGCAGTACATCACCTGTGTTGAGTACCCGTTGATGGGTGTGCATGCCTTTGTAGTACGGCAGCAGGGAAGGGTGAATGTTGAGCATTTTTCCTTCCCAGGCTTTGACAAATTTGGCACTCAAGATGCGCATAAAGCCTGCAAGAACCACCAGATCAACATCCCAATCGAGCAATTGCTGATGCATCACATCATCAAAGGCTTCACGGTTAGGATATTGCTTGTGTTCAATTACTGCAGTTTGAATTCCTGCTTTTGCAGCACGCTCTAAAGCATATGCTTCCGGTTTATTGGAAATCACCCCGACAATTTGACCTGAGAGGTTGGCATCAATCAGCGCTTGCAGGTTACTTCCACTACCTGAAACAAGAACAGCAATTTTAATCATGCGAAGTACTTATGCAAAAACCACACGGATTTTTTCGTCTGCGCCTTCAACTGATTCGGCATTGTCAACGATATGACCCATGGTCCATGCTTTTTCGCCAAGGCCGTTGAGGATTTCAACAGTTTTGTCTGCATCAGCAGCGTCAACAGCAAGCACCATACCTACGCCACAGTTGAATGTGCGGTACATTTCAAATTGTTCAACGCCACCTTCTTTTTGAAGAAGTTTGAACAGTTCAGGCCATTGCCAAGAAGATTCATTAATCACTGCCTGAGCACCGTTTGGAAGTACGCGAGGTAAATTACCCGGTAAACCGCCACCCGTGATGTGTGCCATCGCGTGAACATCGACCTGTTTAAGCAATTCAAGAATTGGTTTGACGTAAATACGTGTTGGTTCCATTGCCGTGTCTGCAAGTGGACGACCGTCAACAATTTGAGTGAGGTCAACGTTTTTCACGTCAAGAATTTTACGAAGAAGAGAGTAACCGTTTGAATGTGCACCTGAAGACGCAACACCCACTAAAACGTCACCCGCTTTGACTTTAGAGCCATCAATAATTTTGCTTTGCTCAACTACACCTACACAGAAGCCTGCCAGGTCATAGTCTTCGCCTTCATACATGCCTGGCATTTCAGCAGTTTCACCGCCTACCAGTGCACAGCCAGCAAGCTCACAACCCGCGCCAATACCTGTCACTACATTTGCTGCAACGTCTACATTGAGGTGACCCGTTGCATAGTAATCGAGGAAGAATAATGGTTCTGCACCACATACAAGAAGATCGTTGACACACATTGCCACCAGGTCCTGACCAATCGTGTCATGACGGTTCAAATTCAATGCCAAACGTAATTTTGTACCAACACCATCTGTGCCAGATACGAGAACAGGTTCTTCATAACCTTTAGGGATTTTACAAAGTGCGCCGAAGCCGCCTAGTCCGCCCATTACTTCAGGACGGGAAGTACGTTTTGCGACAGATTTGATACGATCGACAAGTAAGTCGCCCGCTTCAATGTCGACACCCGCATCTTTATAGCTTAAACCAGTGTTAGGGGAAGTTGAGTTGCTCATAATGAAGTCTCCGCATTCGCGCCGCGATTATACCCGAATATACGAAACTCTTATGTTATTTATGCGCTAAAATGCTATCTTTATTAAAATATTTTACTGTCTAGAACAAATAAACCGAAAAAAGGCGAGTTTCTATGGTCGATCGCACCTCACGACGCATTTTTATACTTGCAGCAATCGTATTCCTCCTGTGGGTTCTGTATCTGCTTAAACCGGTGGTATTACCCTTTATCGGGGCATTTTTAATTGCCTATTTATTTAGTCCTTTGGTGGATAAGTTACATAATATCGGTTTGCCGCGCTGGATGTCGATTAGTGTGGTCTTTATCGGTATTGGTATCGTGCTTACCTTGGCAATGTGGTATCTGGTCCCATTGGTCTGGAAACAGCTGATGTATGCTAAAACCAGTATTCCTGCAGGTATTCACTGGGTAAATTATACCTTCCTGCCGTGGTTATCCAATACATTCAATCTGGTGCCAATGGAAATAGATACCGAGCAGATGTCCTCGGCCATTATGGATTATATTCAAACTAATTATAGTGCAGACAGTATTCAGGCGGTCGTGCTGAAAGTTGCCCAGTCGGGTCTGAATTTTATTCAGATTGGCGGAACGATCATATTAATTCCAATTATTGCCTTCTATTTCCTGCTGGATTGGGACCGTATGCTAGACAGCCTGCGCCGTCTGATTCCTCGTCCCTATGAAAAGACGACCTTAAATATTGTAGCGGAGTGTCATAGTGTTTTAGGTGCCTTTGTTAAAGGTCAGTTCTTGGTGATGTTTTTGCTGGGCGTGGTGTATGCAGCGGGTTTGCAGCTGATCGGACTGGAAGTGGGCCTGATTATTGGCATGATTGCAGGGCTGGCCAGTATCATTCCTTATCTGGGATTTGCGGTTGGAATAATCGCTGCTGTTATTGCGGCCTTATTTCAATTTGGTCTTGACTGGGTCCATCTGGCATTGGTCGGTGTGGTTTTCATGGTGGGTCAGGCTGTAGAAGGTTATATTCTGCAACCGTTCCTGTTAGGTGATAAAATTGGTTTATCTCCGGTTGCTGTGGTGTTTGCGGTATTGGCCGGTGCCCAGCTTGCTGGCTTCTTGGGAATGCTGATTGCCTTGCCTGTTGCTGCCGTGATTGTGGTATTGCTACGTCACGCACGAGAATGTTATGAAAAGAGCCATATTTATAGGCAATCTACACTGATCATACAAGATGCTGGAGCAAACTCAATTTCGATTGAAGCCGATCAAGTAGATGTCGATATTGAAGTGAAAAATCAGGAATCAAAAAATCTGCAAGAGGCTGAAAAATCGAGTAAGATTGAACTGATAGACAATAAAGAACCTTAAGGTTAAAGCTCATATATGCGTCAACTGCAACTCGATATTGAACCTCAGCTGGATGCCAGAATTAGCGATTTTTCTGGGCCGGGATGGGGACATGTGATCGATGCAGTTCGACAACTCCATGCCGGTTTAATGAACCGCTTTTATGTCTATGGCGGCGCAGGATCTGGCAAGAGTCATTTACTTTCTGCTATTTGTGATTCTTATCTGGAAATAGGTAAATCGGCAATTCAGGTTTCACTGCTTGAATTGCTGGATGCCCCTACTGAAGCGATTACCTCATTAGATCAATATGATCTGGTCGCACTAGATGATATTGAAGCGATTAGTGGTGTTCCACATTGGCAAAAAGCAGTCTTTCATTTAATTAATTATAATAATGAAGGTGGGGGGCAACTGGTTTTTTCATCCCGTGTCGCACCGATTGAATTGAAGCTTGAACTTCCGGATTTACAGTCCCGCTTGACTCAGGCAGTCAGTGTGAAGGTGCCATCAGGGAGTTTATATGCTGACCGTTATGCATTGGTGAACTCGGTATTATCGCGTCGGGGAATTCATATTGACCAGCAGATTATCGATTATTTGTTGGCGCATGGACCTCATCAGACTTCGGTTTTACTGCAAACCTTAGAACAGCTTATTCAACTGTTAAAAGGGGAAAAAACCAAAATCAGTCATGCGAATTTAAGACAAATTTATGCCCTGATCGATGAATATCGGTAAACAATAAAAAATCTTGAGAAATTGTTCAAGCTGTGACAAAGTACATCAAAATAGTTCGATGTTGCAGGGATATTGCAACTAAAGAATAAAAAAAATTAAAGAATATAAGGAGAGTAATATGCTCAAACGGAGCATAGGTATAGGGATGTTATGCTTTGCAGGACATGCTTATAGTGCGGACATTATTGTAAATACCACTGAAGATACTAAAAAAGATGATAAAGAATGCTCATTACGTGAAGCAATAGAATACGTTAATCTGGGGTTGCCTAAACAAGGTTTTTATGGATGTGGAGGAGAAAACTCTACCTCAACTATTCTGTTAGATAAATTAAAAATCTATACGCTTACAAGCAAAATTAATATTACATCAGCACTTAATCTGAAAACTTATTATGAAACTAATGTGAGTGATACTGCTGTTGCCGGTTTAAACAACGCGATTATTCGTATGACAGGCCAAGATCAAATTTTTAATATTGATGATAATGCCCAAGAACGCGTTACGGTAAACATACAAGAAGTCAGTTTTGAAGGTTGTCAAAAGAGCGTCTGTGCCGATCGCGGTGGTATTTTATACAACAATGAAAACCTGGTTCTAAAGTATGTCAAACTCACGGGAGGAATAGCGCGTTTAGGAGGAGCTATCTATAATGTGGGTGAAAATGCCGATGCCGACGTATATAGTAGCCGTGTATCGATTAGCAACAGTTTGATTGAAAATAACGAAGCAGTGAGTGGTGGTATTTTATACAGCCAACGGCCAAATTTCACCATCACGAATGTCGTTTTTAAAAATAATAAAACCACGTCGGGTGCGGCTAATATTTTTAGCGAAAAGAATATTCCAGACCCTTCTAAACTGACCTTTCCCTCTAAGATCAATATGATTACCAATAGTACCTTTGTGAATAACACAGGCTATGCGGTTAACATTCGGGATGGGGTAGGCTTAAATAACCTCACCATTGTTGCAAATACCGCTGGGGTGCAATTTGAAGCACCAAATGCTCAAGGCTATATGGCTAACAGTATTGTGATTGGTAATCCAAACGGAACAAATAATAATTGCCAATTTAGTGGTGATGATAAAAGTATTTTGCAAAATAACCTGGTTACTTCTGAATGTAGAAGTGGTGATGTCAATTATCCGAATGAATTTTGGACTGGAAATAAAGTTTTTGCAGGAGACAGTAGCGAGGGCAGTTGTAAATCACTTATTGCAGACCAGGAAGCTTTACTTTGTCCTTATGCAACACCAAAAGATAGCTTTTTAGGATATATACGGCCACGTATTTTACTGAGTGCAAAGAACATGTTTGATACGCTCATTTTAAATAAAGGGCGAGTTGATTCAAATACTGAGCATGTTCAGGTGATCTGTGAAGGATTAGACCAGCGTGATATGAGCCGAACCACTGATAACAGCTGGTGTGACCGCGGTGCTATCGAGATTATTGTACCCACGACTATTTCACGTATTGGACAGGATTTAAAAGTAGGTGAAACAGCGAAAATCAATATTTTGCAATATCTGGGTGATAGCGACTTATATCCAAAAGAAAAATGTGAAGCGTTATTGGGTAAACATCCTGAGGGTGAACAATGGCAAGATGGCTGTCTATATGTTGATCAAACCTTAACGGAGAGTAAAGGTTCACTGACTTTAGATATTGATGGTAATTTGGTTTACACGCCAAATGGTAGTTGGCGCGGTGCGGATATTTTTGAACTGCGTGTCGTTACATCTTCTACACGTTTTAATGAAAATAAAAAATATCTGGTGCTTAGTGCAAATATCGTGCAAGAGCAAAGTAATGCTATGGAAAGCAA
Source organism: Acinetobacter sp. T_3_1 (assembly GCF_025377055.1). Taxonomy (NCBI): domain Bacteria; kingdom Pseudomonadati; phylum Pseudomonadota; class Gammaproteobacteria; order Moraxellales; family Moraxellaceae; genus Acinetobacter; species Acinetobacter sp. T_3_1. Next base: position 116,759 of record NZ_JACHVD010000004.1, read on the forward strand.
GAGCGTCAACACATCAGGTGGTGCATTGGGGCTGTTGAATATATTAGCTTTATTAGGTCTAATGGGTCTACGTCATTATAAAAAATAAAAAATAAGAAATAGGGAAAAGTGATGCACAATTATAAAAAAGGATTGCTCTGTGTGATGGTTTTATCCGCTATGTCATTAATGGCAGCAGAGGATAAAACCATTAAAGTCACAACATTTGTAGATGAAAATGGCGAGAACACAAATGCTTGTTCATTGCGTGAAGCAATCATTACTGCGAAAAAAAATACAGCTTATGGTGGGTGTACTCCCGGAAATACACTGAATGGTGTAGCGGATAAGATTCAATTAGAAGCTGGTACATATAGGTTAAATTCAGAGCTGGTGCCGGAATCGGCTTTGGTGATTAGTGGCGTTTCACGTTTTAACTATGATGAAAAAGATAAACTGACGCAAAAATATCCTGCATTTGAACAGATCAAAACTATTATTAGTGGTGAAAATCGTTCAAGAATTTTTAATACCAGCGAGAGTGAAACCAGTCTAACGCTAAATGATATTCAACTTGAAAAAGGTTATGCTGAAAATGGTCGGGGTGGAGCATTATTGCTCGGTGGGACTTTAAGCTTCAATAAAGGTGCAATTCTAAACTCGAAAGCAGATATTGCGGGTGGGGCAATTTATAATATTGCGCAAAATATTGAAAAAGAAGTCAAGATAAGTAACAGCTTAATTCAAGGAAATCAGGCCAATAAAGGCAGTGTTATCGCAATGGATTGTTACAGCAATCTAGGCGATACCAAACCTGTAGTGACTATTTCTCAAAGCAGTATTATTCAGAATGGTTCGACCACCAGTACCAGTACATTAGATTTTTGTGGTGTTGCAAATATAAACTTATCTGCGAATACGATTGCGCAGAATATAGCAAACTCAAGCAGCGGTAGCATTCTACGGGCAGTAAGCGATGGTTTAGATCGTTTTAGCCCTTATTCGACTTTTACTGCTATCAGTAATACGATTGTAGAAAATTCGGGATATAGCACTTTTTTATATGATGAATCGGGCGCCAAAGTTTTCGCATTTAATATCTTAGCTTTTAATAATTCGGATAAATCTTGTCGTTATAACTCGGATAATGGTGTTCCGAGTGAAAAAATGATCTTTGTTGCCAGCAATAATGCCTTGAACTTGGCGACAGGATTAAATCAATGTGTGTTACCTAAAATTGCTTTAGAATCCACGATTGAAAGTTCGAAAAACTTAGATGTCTCTAATATCAGTTTTTCTAGCTTACTGTCTAGGATGACAGAATCATCAGCATATAATATGTTCTTGCCTTTATATTATCCAAGAGATAATCAAAATGCGGCAGATTTAATTGATGTCAATCGTTCAGGTTGCAGTGATTTTGATCAACGCGGTTTAAGCCGTTTTTTAGATACGGTTTTACAACTTGAACCAAGCAAAAAGAATAGCTGCGATATTGGTTCGGTTGAACGTATGAATTTATCCGCTATAGATATTACAGATTTAAAAAATAGCTCGATTATTAGTTTATTGGAATTTTATCAGTCCAATATTGATGAACTTAAGGCATTAATTGCAGAAGGAGTTAAAAACTCAACCGGGATCAATGATTTCAAAGAGGAATTAGCTCAATATGAAAACCTGTTGACATATACCAAGCAGCACCAAAAATACCGTGCAATTTATTTTGATCCATTTGTACTGGCGATTCCCACAGAAGAGCGGGTAAGTGATACATCGGGTGAAGATTACCGCATCAAGAGTTTAAATGCCGATAACTATACCGTTGAGGTTGAGCCTTACGGCATTGGCACACTCACCGTCACCGGTGGTAATGCTGTGCTAAAAGGTGGACTGGATGACTTAAAATGCGAATGGAATGCAGATTTTAAACAGATCATGATCTATCGCACACGCGGTGAATTGCTTAATCCCGCTGATTATGCCTACTGTAAATACACGCTTAAAGAAAAGGGTGGTGAAGCCAAGCAGTCTTCAGGTATTTTACAGGCAAGTTTTGTCAATATTACTCCTGTTGCAAAGGACGATATCTATTCAATTAGCTCAAGTTCTAATCTGGAAATAACCGTTAATCCTCTGGAAAATGATCATGATGATGGGGATGGCCTGACTTCTACTTTACCTGCAGCAAAACCAGCATTTTACCAGGATAAACAAGGACAAGAGATTCCAATCCAAATTGAGAAGTTACCAGCTGGGTTGACTATGACGGCAGAGCGTCAGGGTCCTTGTCCTGGTAATGATGTCAGCAATATATGTTATGGTGGAAAATTACATTTTGCAGTTAAGAATAATTTCAGTCAGTTCGATTATCCGGTGACTTATAAAATATATGATGCTGAGGGATTGGGATCGAATACGGCAACTATTTATTTAAACAACACTGCCAAGAATACTAATTCAACATCGAGTGGTGGGGGGGCATTCGGAGTGTATGGGGTATTTGCTCTTCTAGGTTTAACTTTATATCGACGTTATCGAATGAAGTGATAAAAAAGCCGCTCAAGTCAGCGGCTTTTTTTGATTTTAACTTCTTAAAAATAATCACATGATTAATGAATGGTAGTCGTTTGTGGGAAATATTTACTGATATATTCTTCACGAATGAGGGGGCGCTCTTCGGGTGTCGCCTTTTGCATACGAATACCTAATTCTCTACGTTCCTGACTGCTCATTTTCTGCCAGGTTTCACGCATTTTTTGTTTTTCTTGCTCTGGAAGCTGGGTAAACCAATCCATACGTTGCTGTAAGGTGGTACTTTGGGCTTCAGGTAATTCTTTCAGCGATTGGTAACGTTGAATGAGTGCACGTTGCTCACTATCGGATAATGTTTCCCAGGTTTCTGCAACTTGAGTATCGGCATCTTTGGAAAAAATCCAAAAACGTTCGAAACCAGCAAAACTGGTTTGTAAAAATCCGAGTGCACAAAAAGCAAATGCTAATTTTTTAGCTGCCATGTGGAACCTTATCCTCACCTAAAACCAGTAACATTTCCAAATCTTCAACCATTTGAGGAGAGAGTTTTGGAGTCACCACCACTTGATTTTGAGGTTTTGTTGACATTTCAAAGGAGTCTGGCAACACCACAAATCCAGCAATGGCTGCAGCAAGAGCAAAACCTGACATTTTCCAAAGACCATAACGGGATGTTTCCCGTGCTTGAATTTCTTCGATCACGTGATTCATCACCACAGGTTTAGCTTGGTGATGTTGTGCGAGCCCATCGAGTTTGGAAGTAACTTGTTTTAAGAAATCATCTTGTTTCATTCGGATGACCCTCCACGATATGGATTCAAATGTGCTAAAGCAGCCCGGAGACCTTGAATAGCACGGTGATAATGAGTTTTTACACTACCTTCACTGCACTGCATGATTTGTGCCGTCGTGTGTGTATCAAAACCTTCCCAGGCACGAAGCATAAAGGCTTGTTGCTGGCGAACTGGAAGCTGAGCGATGGCTTCTTTTATTTCTTCGGCCGTCACGGCTTGATCAAGAAAATCGAATGGACTGGGAGTGTTTTCATCGACAATATCATTCAGCTCAATATCATCATCTAGACTGACCTTCTTGAAAAAAGAAAAAGGTTGCGCCCGACGGGCTTCCTTTCTGCGCCAGTCCTGCAGTTTATGGTTTAAGATGGTATAAAACAGGGGATACCATTCATCGGTCGATTTATCGGCATAAGCTTTGTGCAAGGAAATAAATGCTTCCTGTACCAAATCCATCGCAATGCCTTGTTGACCTTGGGTCGCACTTTCCATCATGACCAGGGCACGTCCAGTCACATCCTGCATAAAAATCTTCAGGCGTTGTTCAGCCGTACTCTTCAAAGTACTTAAATTTTCCGACTGAGACTGTTTCGGTGCTGAATCCATAGAGATGGAAAATCCTGTCATTGGATACCCACCATTATTTCCAATTTCATAATTATATAACGTTGGAAATAATGGTTTGGTTGACAAAAATAATATTATTTTTCTAGTGTAGTCTATTTTTAAACATCCACCAGTGATGTTTAAAATAAAGTAACGAAAGAGCTGTTTATAAACGCTGGCGAACCATCTCGAAGAAACAGACTGAACCGGCGATGGCAACGTTTAACGATTCCTGTCCGCCAGGCTGGGGAATTGAAACCGCCTGTGCATGTGCAAGCGCATATTCAGAAACACCTTGGCCTTCGTTGCCTAAAATCCAGACACAAGCTTGAGTCAAATCTTTCGTATACAAGCTTTCTGATTCATGTGAACTGGTTACGTATACCGGAATCTTGAATTGAGACAAAATATCTTCCAGTGCCACATTTTCATAAGTATGCAAGGAAAAATGTGCGCCCATTCCGGCACGGAGTACCCGTGGCGACCAGAGCGAAGCTGAACCTTTGGTGCAGACAATTTGGCGAATACCAGCGGCGGCGGCAGAGCGGAGTAATGTACCAACATTGCCCGGATCCTGAATATTTTCCAGAATCAAGGTGTCTGCTGTGAAATCGAGTGCATTTCGGGAGCTGGGTAAATCGACGATGGCAAGACAAGCCAGTGTGGTACCGAGCGTACTTAAATCCTTATACAGGGATTCACTAATAACAAAGACTGCACCCTGATATTGCTCGGCAATACGGTCAAAATCGGGATGGCTTAAAGCCTGTTCGGTAGTAAAAATAGATTTGATTTTTCTATCTTCTGCTAACCAGGCCAGACACAAATGGGTACCTTCAAGTACGGTTTGACCTTGTTTTTTACGATAAGAATTTTGCTCAATTAAGCCACGCAAGTGCTTAATTTTAGGATTGTCTTTTGATTCTAGAAAAATAGTCGGCATGGGAGAATAAATCCACGGAAGCAAGTCATGAGGACTTACTTCCGCTATAAAAAATTAATTATGATAGCCAGTTACGAGGTCAACTTCGTTTTTAGAACCAATCACAACAGGAACACGTTGGTGAAGTTCAGTCGGCTGTATGTCCAGAATACGTACACGCCCCGTTGTTGAAGCGCCACCAGCCTGTTCCATCAGCATACTCATAGGGTTGGCTTCATACATTAAGCGCAGACGACCGGCTTTTTTCGGGTCTTTAGTGTCATATGGGTACATAAAGATACCGCTACGGCAAAGAATACGGTGGATATCACCTACCATACACGCCACCCAACGCATGTTGAAGTCTTTTTCACGCGGACCTGTTTTACCTGCAAGCAACTCGTCGATATAACGTTTTACCGGTGCTTCCCAATGACGTTGATTCGATGCATTGATCGCATATTCTTTGGTATCTGCTGCAACCTGAATACTTTCAGAAGTCAGCAAAAATTCTTTAGATTCTGGGTCAAAGGTAAAGAATACCACACCCGCACCTACAGTCAGCGCCATCATGGTGGATGGACCATAAAGAACATAACCTGCTGCGACCTGGTGGGTACCTGCCTGCAAGAAATCTTCTGCCTGTGTTAGCGCATTTTTTGCTGGAAGAATCGAGAAAATAGTCCCGACACACATGTTGATATCAATGTTGCTAGAACCATCAAGAGGATCAAACAATACCAGATACTTGCCGTTTTCTTGAGCTGGAGTGAATTCGTCCAATTCTTCAGAAGCCAGTCCACCCACGTGTGGATGGACTTTTAGGGCATCAATTAAATAATCATTTGAAATAATATCAAGTTTCTTTTGTTCTTCACCCTGAACGTTTTCGTGTTGTGCACTCCCTAAAACACCAGCCAAAGCACCTTTTTGCAATAATTGATCGATGTCTTTACATGTATTGCCAATTGTTTCAATAACTTGAGCCAATTCAGGTGTAAGATTCCCGTTTTGTTGTTGTAAATACTGGGAAAGGGTGAGGTATGACATGACAGGAAAGCTCCAATTAGAAAATGATAAAAAATTATCAAAAGAATATGGGCAGCTATTTTAGATGAGAACGCGGCAAAAGAACAATTAAACTCGACTATTTGTCGCGATTTTACTCTTGTAAGTTCTGTGGAAAATGCTATGTTGGGGTCTATAGGTTATGGAAAACGTGATAGGAGCATAATTATGACAACGCAAAAGTTTGATGCGACTCCAACGCCAAATGAAGCTATGAGTTTAGATGATATTTCTGCCGAAAAAGTGAAAGAAGCGTGGAAAGCATATGAAGCTAAACCTGAATACAAAAAATTCAACAAGCATGATCTGATTGAATCCATGCAGCATCCGCAAGAAGCCTCTCAAGCATCTGAGAAAGCTTAAAAAAAGCGCTCAAGATTGAGCGCTTTTTTATTGGAACCCTTATTTTAATAGAGGGGGAACGGCTTCGTAGTTAATTTCTACGCGGCGGTTTTCTTTCCATGCATTTTCGTCATGACCTGGATTAATCGGCATTTCCTTACCATAGCTCACGGCTTCCAATTGGGTTGCAGCAACACCGTTAGTCAGCAGGAAACTTTCTACAGCTTTGGCACGGCGTTCACCCAAAGCCATGTTGTATTCACGGGTACCACGTTCATCGGTATGACCGGTCAAAGCAACTTTTGAATTGGCATTGGCGACAAGAAATTGGGCATGTGCCTGAAGGGTTTGATAGTCTTCATTTGAAAGTTCACTGCTGTCATAGTCAAAGTGAACCACACGCTTGGCCAAGAACGCCTTGTTCGCAGCAGTGACACCTTTAGATGATGCACCTGCCAGGTTCTGTGCATTTAAGGCTGCATCTTCACTTAGACCTTCAGTACTGACGCTAGTGGCCTCACTCGGATTTTGTCCTGCCTGAATTTCAGCAGCAGGCTTGCGGCTGGCACATCCAGTCATCACCAATGCCGTTGCAAGCACAGGAAGTACCAATAATTGAACTGCTTTCATCTTTATCTCCATGATTATCATTACTTTAGATTAATAAAATTAAATTGTTATTTTGGTGCCCAAGCCGGTTCGCGAACTTCGCCCTGTTCACTTGGCAAGTTCATGCGGAAACGGCCATCCAGTGACATGATGGACAATAAGCCTCGATTTCCTTCACGGGTTGCATAGACCACCATTTGACCATTTGGAGAGAAACTTGGTGACTCATCCAGGCTGGTCGGGGTAAGAATGTTGGTAATACCGGTGTTGATGTCCTGAATGGCAACTTTGTAATTGCTGCCACTTGGACGATGGACCAAAGCAATTTTTTTGCCATCTGCACTTAATGTACCACGGGCATTAAATGCACCCCGGAAGGTCAAACGCTTACTTGTGCTATTGGCAAAATTATAGCTATAAATCTGTGCTGAGCCACCGCGGTCAGAGGTGAAAATAAAGGATTTGCCGTCAGGAGCATAACGCGCTTCGGTATCAATGGCACTGTCACTGGTCATGCGCTGCAGTTCACGCGTATCCAAGTTCATTTGATAGATTTCAGGATTGCCATGCATGGAAGCCGTAAACAACATGTTCTTGCCATCCGGTGAGAAGCTCGGTGCACCATTCAGCCCACGGAAACTGGCCAGCTTTTCACGTTTCCCTGTAGCCAGGTCCTGTACATAAATGGCCGGACGTTTGGTTTCAAATGAAACGTACGCAATTTTTTTCGCGTCTGGGGTCCAGGCCGGTGACAGGATAGGATCGCGGGAAGTCAGAATGGTTTTCGGCTGCTCACCATCGGTATCGGCAATTTGCAGGGTATAGCGCTGTTCCGGGGTGGCAGGGTTACGCAGGACATAGGCAATACGACCGCTAAAATCGCCTGGAATACCGGTTAAAGCCTGATAAATGGCATCACTGATCATGTGGCCGGCTTGACGAATACGTGAAGCAGGTACAGTCAATAATTCATTTAACAGGTATTGCTGTTTTTCTACATCATAGAGCTGATAATGAACTTCAAAACTGCCATTGTCCGTCGTTTTCACTGTTCCGGTCACCACATAGGGAACACCGGCAGATTTCCAGGCTTCTGCATTTGGAGCATTCATGCTTGCTGTTGCAGGAAGATTTTTGGAAGCGCTGGAAAATTTGCCGGAACGGTTCAGGTCGTTTTCGACGATTGGATAAATACTTTGATCATTATTAAATGGAATAATGGCAATTTTTGGCGCTTCTTCAGGGGCTTTGGCAATCTCCAGATGTAACTGAGCATGGGATTGGGTGGCTAATACCGGGCTTAAAGCGGTCAAAATGGTCAGGCAAAGTAGATGTTTACGCGTCATTTCCATCATCTGCTACGTACTCTAAAAGATATAAATTATTGTGAATTTGCTTGTGTCACATAATGGCATGATTTTGAATGATTGAAAGCACATCATGATGACTAAACTGTTATAAGACTGTGAAAAGTGAATAAAATTTTAGCTGTTTTATCAGCTGTCTTAGTTTAAATGCCAAAAAAGCCACATCAAACAAAATTTGATGTGGCTTTTTATACTATTTCGCCGTAAAGCTCGAAGTAAAGGTTCTTGCTTCACGTCGTGCATCTGGATCGGATGGCATAGGATAAGGTGCAGCTGCCCGAACTGCGGCTTCTACGCTGGCTTTCATGTCAGGGTCACTTGAGTTGACAATCACGGATTGAACCGAACCGCTATCACTTAAAGTCACACGGGCAGTGGCTTTTTGACCTGATGAGCCACTTGGAATGTCCCATGCACGTTTGATTTTATTTTCAAAATCACGTTTTGCAGTTGAGGCAATTTTCTTTGCTTCAGCCTTTTTGGTTGCCGCTTCTTCTGCAGCCTGTTTAGCAGCTGATGCCTTGGCTTCTTCCGCGGCACGTTCACGTGCTTCCGCATCTGCTTTCGCCTTTGCAGCGGCATCAGCCTTTGCCTTATTAGCCGCATCTGCCTTGGCTTTTGCAGTGGCCTCAGCTTTGGCTTTATTCGCTGCATCTGCTTTTGCTTTTGCAGCGGCATCGGCTTTGGCTTTATTTGCTGCATCTATTTTAGCCTTGGCAGCAGCGTCAGCCTTAGCTTTATTTGCAGCATCGGTTTTTGCTTTCGCAGCGGCATCTGCCTTGGCTTTATTCGCTGCATCTATTTTAGCTTTAGCAGCGGCTTCAGCGCGCTGTTTATCCGCTTCCGCTTTTCTTAATGCATCCGCTTTTAATTTTTCTGCTTTCGCACGTTCAGCCTGATCTAGTTTACGTTTGGCATCAGCTTCCGCTTTTGCAGCAGCCTCCGCTTTAGCTTGGGCTTTTAATTTATTTGCTTCAGCAACTTTTGCATTTTCAGCAGCCTTTTGTTCAGCTTTTTGTATCGCTTCTGCAGCCGCCTTGGCTTGCTGTGCAGCTTTATCCGTATCAGGTTTTACTTGCGCTGGAGTAGGGGGCGCAACTGGAATCACCGGAGCCGGTTCCACACTTGGTTCAGCCGTTTGGGTAATTTGCTCAGCGACATTTTGGTGGGCTGTTTCATCAAACTCTGTGACTTCACGTGTCATAGGTTTTAAATCTTCAGGTTTAACTAAAACCGTCGTGATTTTTTTGGGAGGCTCAGGTGGTTTACTCATGCCTAAAAAAAGTAAGCCAGTCAGTGCCACCACATGGACACCGATGGTAAATCCAAGCGCAATCGTTTTTTCTTTAGATTGTGGCTTTGTGAAATCTTTCATAAATTATTTTAATGGCTCAGTCAGTAAACCTACTTGAGTTAATCCTGCATCCTGTAAGGCAGACATGAGTTTCATGACTTCACCATAAGGACGAGATTCACTGCCGTTAATCAGTACGCTCATTTGTTTTTTCTGTTCCGACGCTTCATGTTGCGATTCAGTCAGCACAGCTTTTAATTCATCGAGTGTCATCACATCATTATTATGTGATTTATCTTCAAGTTTAATGGTGCCATCCGTTTCAAGCGTGACAATGGCAGGGCGGTCTTCGGCCTGCATGGGCGTGCCATTGGCTTGAGGTAAATCAACTTTTACCCCGGTCGTAATCATGGGGGCCGTGACCATAAAAATTACTAAAAGCACCAGCATGACGTCGATATAAGGGACGACATTCATGTCACTTTTTAACGGTTTTTTAATACGCTCGAAGCGTCCAGAACGTTGAATTGCCATCAGTCATTGTCCTGTGTAGAGCCCACAGTTTGACGTTGTAATAGCGCCACCATTTCTTCGGCAAATAAAGCCCGGTTTGAATAGACTGTTTCCCCTTTAGCAGTGTAATGGTTAAAGGCCAACACGGCTGGAATGGCTGCAAACAGGCCAATTGCGGTTGCAATTAATGCTTCCGCAATACCTGGAGCAACTGTTGCCAGTGTAACCTGATCGACATCTGCCAGACCAATAAAAGCATTCATAATGCCCCAAACCGTACCGAACAGGCCGACATAGGGCGCAACTGAACCAATGCTCGCTAAGGCGCCCAAACCTTGTTCCAGATTGCCCTGGTCACGGCTCAAGCCAACGCGTAAAAGGCGTTCTGTGCCTTCAATGCTTTGCTGGGCCGGCGCATTGCGTTTGTTAAGTTTTAAAAATTCACCCAGGCCCTGATAGAAGATATCTTCCAGACCGACACGTTTGGAATTGAGCTGGGCATTGTTATACAGGGTATTTAATTCGGCGCCCGACCAGAAGATTTTTTGAAAGTGTTGATCTTCGGCCTGGGCTTTTTTATAACTCATATGTAACTTAGCAATCAGATACCAACTATATAGTGATGCCAGAAGGAGCAGCAGCATTACCAGTTGAACGACAGGACTTGCTTGTAAAATAAGATCTGATACGTGTAGCGAAGATTCTAGTTGTGTTGCCATAGTTACAATGTGCCAATAAATTTTTTTAGTCTTGTCCTAACTCTTTCAGAATTAGTGAACGGATTTCCTCAGGAAGTCGTGTTGGACGCATGCCGTCTACACTGATACATGCCAATTCGACTTCACCAGATGCAAGCATGATTTCACCACGATAAATATTCTGTTGCAATACAAATGATGTCGCTTTACACGAAACTACACTCGCGGTAACAGTAATCAGGTCATCCATCAGGATAGGGCGTGCATATTTTACGTTAATTTTATGGACCACAAAGTGATAATCTTTTTGGTGCCAGTAATGTTCAACACCCGCCGCACGTAACCATTCAGTACGGGTACGTTCCATAAAACGAATATGGTTAGCATGATAGACAATGCCACCTGCATCGGTGTCTTCAATATATACACGAATGTTGAATTCGAATTTATTCGCCATGATGGATCCCATTTTTCAATTCAGTTTTATGGTTTTAGCTGTACTTTTAGCAGGTTAAAAAACTGTGAGAAATGACGTTTTTTCTGCCAAGAGTCAAGCTGTGTAACGCATTGCAGTTTATCATTCTGAGATTTGAGTCCAATGGCACAAGGTTTCAAATGAAATCTATTCTGTGTTCAATCGTCAAGACCTTTACATAGATGTAAAAAAAGTGAGCAAAGGATGCTCACTTTTTAAAAAAATGGACTTTATTTTTTTGCAGCTTGCATCTTTTTCCAGTCTGCCTGTACCTGTTCGGCAACTTTTGGATAATCCAAGATAAAGCGCACATGGCTTTCTACCCCGGTTTTTAAGGTCGCATTATCGACGATAAATAACGGGTTATGGTTCGGCGCCGCTTTGGCCATGTCCTGATCGGCAGGTGTTGCGCCTACAAAGACAAACAGGGATGGCATCAGCTGCCCATAATATGAAAAATCTTCGCTGGCACTGGCATTGTTGTCCAGCACATGCAGTTTGTCTTCGCCATTCACATGAGCCAGGGTGGGTTGCATCAGTTTTGTTAAGGTTTTGTCATTGGTGGTCACAGGCGCGTATGGCGCAATTTCCACTTTTGCAGTGACATTATTTGCAGCAGCATTATGTTCTAGCATTTTAGGCAAACTTTTTAAAATGCCCTGGCGGACATCTTCACTGTTAGAACGAATGGTGCCGACCATATTTACCTGATCGGGGATGACATTACCCGTTGTCCCGCCGTGAATGCTGCCAATACTGACTACGCCCATGCCTTTGGTCAAATCTGCATTACGGCTGATCAAACTTTGCATGTTGTTGATCATTTGCGAAGAAGCATAGATTGGATCGCGACCCAGCCAAGGCATGGAGCCATGTACCTGTTTGCCATTCACTTGAATGCGCAAATGATCGGCACTGTTCAGAATCGCGCCATCTTTATACAAGATATTGCCGCTTGGCATACCTGCCATGACGTGCATACCAAAAATCACTTCCGGTTTTGGATTGTCCAATGCCCCATCGGCAATCATTTTACGTGAACCGATTAAATGACCTTGGCTAAAGTTATCGACATCGGCACCGCCTTCTTCAGCCGGCTGGAATACGAATACCACGGTGCCTGCAATTTTATCTTTATTGGCTGCCAGGGCTTTGGCTGCACCCAGTAACATGGCTGTATGCGCATCGTGACCACAACCATGCATGACATGCGTTTCTGCACCCTGATACATGGCTTTGGCTTTGCTGGCATAAGGGAGTCCAGTTTTTTCTTCAATCGGAAGGGCATCCATGTCGGCACGTAAAGCCATCACTGGACCGGGTTTCGCGCCTTTAAGCACCCCAATCACACCTGTTTTGGCATAACCTTTACGCACTTCAATGCCATAAGATTTCAACTCTTTTTGTACCAGCTCAGAAGTTTTGAATTCCATGTTGCCAAGTTCAGGATGTTGATGAATATGTTCCCGCAGCTTAATAGTGTGGGCTTCTACGTTTTTAACGGAATCATCAATCCAGTCAGCAAGGCTGAGTTGGCTACAAAAGAGAAGTGGAAGACAAAGGGAAATCTGCTTGTACATGTTCATATCTTGGGAGAACCTTAAGAGTTTGAAATAGTTAAAGTGACTTTCTAGAATTGCATATTGTTTTAAATTTAATCAAAACCCTCTAAGTATTTGTTTATACTTTAAAAGTATATTAAGTATTAATGTTTGTTCTAAAAGGGCTTTATTCGCTTTTTTACATTGTAAAATTATGTATTTCATGTGAGAGTGAGTTTATAAAATTTGTATATAACACTTACTTTTTGAATCTATGCTTAGCGATTTCATTTGATTCAATCTATGGATGGCGCATTGCATGACGGGTAAATATTAGAGTTTAAAATGAACCGTTTTTTGAAATATCTCATCATTTTCGCTATTGGTTTTGCACTGTGGGATTACTGGCTGAAACCGGATAAAGGTATTTCAGATGCTGCTGATTATCAGTCTACTGGAGCAGTCCATCAGTTTCAGGGGTATCGTATCAACAATCTGGAAGCTTATGCTGGCGAGTTTCGGGTTTTATCCAGAGAAGACTATAGTTTTGGGCGAGAGGCAGAACTCAGTCCGGTTGATTTTGCTTTGGGATGGGGCAGCATGACCAATCCTGCTGTTTATAAGCAGTTGTCGATCAGTCAGAGTAACCGCTGGTATTACTGGCGTTATGAAAATGCACCACCCATTCCAGTCAATGAAATTTCAACGCACAGCGCCAATACGCATTTGATTCCTGCCTCGAAACAGATTGCAAAACAGCTAAAAGAGATTGATCAGGATGATCTGATTTATTTAAAAGGGCAATTGGTTGAAGTCTCGGCTGCTGATGGCTGGAAGTGGCGCAGTTCTTTGAGTCGGGAAGACACGGGGAATGGTGCGTGTGAGCTGATGCTGGTGGAAGAGGTGAGGGTGATTTCTAAATCATAGAGCTTTTATTTTTAGTGGTGCTAGTTTGTTGATCAAACAGCAGCTATATCCTTTGATTTTGTGCTTATAAAAGTTTTAGCATTCGCTTAGATAAATTATAAGATTTCATTGCCACAATTTTTCAATAAAATTGAAATGCATTTGTGTAGGCAAGGTCTTACTTTTGAGAGGCCAAAATGAGGATCTCAAAATATATTTTGAGTCCGCAAGAAAAGCCTTTGTTACCCATACACAACATCCTGAGCCAGTTTTAAGCACTGCTTTAAAATACAGCGTAAGAGATGACTAACGTGTGGCATCCCTGCCACACTCGTGTATCCAAAGCTTGCATAAATTAAGCTATAGGACACTAATAAATCTAAGCTACTTTACTTATCTTTCGGTTCTGGCGGCGTCATTCCAAACTGCAAATACGCCATATTGGTGGCAATACGACCACGTGCTGTACGCATGGTATAACCTTGCTGAATCAAGTAAGGTTCAATCACATCTTCCAATGTGCCTGAATCTTCCGCCATGGCAGCAGCTAAAGCTTCAACCCCGGCAGGACCGCCATCAAAACGTTCCAACAGCATGCTCAAGTAGCGACGGTCTAAAGTGTCCAAACCATCTTTATCGACATTTAGCATGTCCAGTGCACGTTGAGCCATTTCCTGAGTCACTTCACCGGTACCTTTGACTTGGGCATAGTCACGCACACGACGCAGCAGACGGTTGGCAATACGTGGTGTACCACGTGCACGACGGGCAACTTCTTTAGCCCCTTCTTCAGTGATAGGTACATCCATTAAATTCGCCGAACGCGAAACAATATGCGTCAGGTCTGCAACCGAATAGAACTCCAGACGTTGCACAATACCAAAACGGTCACGCAGTGGAGAGGTGAGCAAGCCCGCACGTGTGGTTGCAGCGACCAAGGTAAATGGCGGCAAATCCAGTTTAATGGAACGTGCACCAGGGCCTTCACCAATCATGATGTCGAGCTGGTAATCTTCCATCGCTGGATACAGAATTTCTTCAATTACAGGTGAAAGACGGTGAATTTCATCAATAAAGAGTACATCGCCTTCTTCCAGATTGGTTAGCATGGCAGCCAGATCGCCTGCACGTTCAAGGACCGGGCCTGAAGTCGATTTTAAATTACCGCCCATTTCCCGTGCGATAATATTGGCCAGCGTGGTTTTACCTAAACCCGGTGGGCCAAAAATTAAAGTGTGATCGAGTGCTTCACCACGACCACGGGCTGCGCCAATAAAGATTTCCATTTGCTCACGTACTACCGGCTGACCAATATAGTCTTCCAGGGAAGTGGGGCGAATGGCACGATCAAAATGATCTTCGGGTTTTTCAGAACCACTGATGAGACGGTCTTGCATATCTATTTAACTTAATCTCTTTATTGGAGCTGTTTGATGCTGCATAAAGCACAGCCTCAACTAATGATTTGTGTTTAACTACCATTGTGTAGGCATTGTTTTACTTTTGAAAGATCAAAAGTAACAAAAATCTTTTGTTAGATTGAGGATATATCCTGAGCAAGCTTTAAGCACTGCTTTAAAGCGTAGCGCAAGTCAATCTAACGGCGACATCCATGTCGCCTGCGTGTATCCAAGATTGTTGGACATTTTTATTTATTTATCGACTTTAATGCAGCACGGATAATGTCGCTAGCTTCAGTATAGTCAGCTTTAACGGCATTAATCAGTTTTTGTGCTTCTAAAGGTTTATAACCTAATGACTGTAACGCCGCTTCTGCCTCGGCGACAGCGGAGTTACCACTAAACTGAATTTGCTCTACGGTAGAATTGCTTGGTGTCGTGCCAGCAGACATGGCTTTGAAGCGGTCACGCAGTTCAATCATCAAGCGTTCAGCGGTTTTTTTGCCTACCCCCGGTACTTTAACCAGCGTATTCACATCTTCATGTTCAACAGTATGAATGAGCATTTCTACACTTAAAGTCGACAGAATACCCAGCGCCATTTTAGGACCCACGCCGTTGACTTTCAGCAGGGCACGGAAGATGGTTTTTTCCTGTGCATTCAGGAAGCCATACAGAAGCTGCGCATCTTCACGAACGGCCAGGTGCGTCCATAGGGTAACTTTCTGGCCTTTTTGTAATTGGCAAAATGTTGAAAGCGGGGTGTCGATTTCATAGCCCACGCCATTTACATTTAACAATACTGTCGGTGCTTCTAGAGCCAACACCTCGCCAATAAGACATCCAATCATGTTAATTTATTCACTTATCTATCGTTGGTTGCATAGTAGAGAGCATTTGTCATAAAGGCAAAATGCTCAGGCATAATGGTTTAAATTTAGCAGAAATTCCAGTCAGAATGGCCGCAACATCTTTACATCAAGCCGGCTTTATTGCCCTGTAACTCTTGCGATAGGTTGTAGGCTTGATGGTCTGAGAATTTCGAAATAATGTCCAGCACCTGCATAATATTTTCATAGTGGTTGCTTTGAAAATTGACACCGGCACGTTGCAGCATGGACATCAAGCGCTGTTCTTTAAAGCTTAAAGTCTTATGTGGTGTAGTCAGCGGAATAAAGGCATCCAGAATGTTTTGCAGACTTTGATGGGCGATAATTTCCAGACCCGCCTTTTGCGGATGTTCAAAAATCTTGTCACGCGCCAGGTTTTTTGCCCGTTCAATGCCATGTTCAATATCTTCTGAACAATATTGCAATAAACTGCCTTTCAGTTGACCCGATAAAATTTCAAAGTGATGTTTGGCAAATGCCGTGGTGACTTCATCCACCAGCCGTTTCATCACCCGGCCACGTAAAGCGGCAATTTTTTGCTGCCATGTGGTGGTTGGTATGGACAGTTCTTCGGGCTTGCCATAATCCGAGATTAAGTCGAGAAAAATCGGTTCGACTTCTTCATAGGACAGCATATTTAAAATAATGCCATCTTCCAGATCAATCAGGGCATAACAGATGTCATCGGCGGCTTCCAGTAAATAGGTTAGCGGATGTCGGCAATACTGATATTCACCGAGCTGAATTAAACCGAGCTGTTCAGCAATTTGTTTTAAGATCTCTTTTTCAGACTGGTAACAGCCAAATTTTGCCCGCTGACTGGCCGGACGATCCCCTTGCGAGGCAATGGTTTTAGACAGCCACGGATATTTGAGATAAGCCCCTAATGTGGCAAAGGTCAGGCGCATACCGCCATCATTCGGATGGTAATCAATTTTGGTCAATAAACGTAAGCCTTGAGCATTGCCTTCAAACTGGCGTACATCGGCCTGTTCTTCCGGTGTCAATTTTTCCAGAAAATTGCCATGAGATACATCATCAAACCATTCACGAATGGCGTATTCACCCGCATGCCCAAAAGGGGGATTGCCAATATCATGCGCGAGGCAGGCGGCCTGTATAATGGCACCCACATCGGCAGGGGAAATCCACACAGGGAGTTGATCTTTAATTTTTTCCGCTGCCAGCATGCCCAGTGAACGGCCAATACACGACACTTCTAGCGAATGGGTTAAACGGGTGTGAATGCCATCGTGCTGAGTTAACGGATGCACCTGGGTTTTACGGTTTAGCTGGCGAAAACTTTGTGAAAAGATAATACGGTCATAATCTTTGTGAAATGGGCTACGTGCCTGTTCTGAACTTTGTTTTTTGCTACCAATACGAACTGTCGAAAGCAGTTCCAACCAACGCATTTGTTCCATTTATCATTATTCAGTGAAGACCTGAATTCATCATGCCAAAAAAAAGTCTCACCGACTAGAGCAGGGCGACATGATTTGTCTTTCTAATAAAACAGTCTATAGATGGATTCATGACAAGTTATATGAAGGAGTCGATAGCAGGGTATTTATTGAGATAAAAAATAAGATTCGAATAGCCTACAATAAACTCAATGGCCCATACAGGATTCGGAATAAACTCAAGTTGTTGCGATAATATTTAGAAACAAGATATTCATCGATTAAATCTTCATGAGTTTTAAAATTTTTATCTGAAAAATAAAATATTCTTCCCTGTTCTTGAGTGAATAGATGCCACATTCGTGAATTTCTATCTAGCTGATTTTGCCAATACACAGTAGAATATGCGCTCTCTCTAAGTCACATTGGCGGTAGGGTCAAATAGACCTGCCCGTGGAGCCAAAATCAGCATGTTTATCGTGGCCGGTGCACCAGCACACTCTTCTTTTAAGAAAACTCAACTCTTAAACCGTCTTGCGTCAATGAGTTCTGTTCAATCAATTGAAAGTCAATGGATTTATCTGTTTGATCAAGCGCTCAACGAACAGCAGCATCAATCTGCATTACAATTATTAAATGATGGTGCTTCTTTTGAAGTTCGTCAGGCAGCAAGTGATGAAATTCAGATTCTTGTAACGCCACGTCTAGGCACGATTTCTCCGTGGTCTTCTAAAGCGACTGATATTTTTGCCAACTGTAATACTCCGATACACCGCCTAGAACGCGGTGTTTTGTTTACTTTAAAAGGTATCTCTGAAGTATCCAATGAAGTTATACAGGTTTTACATGACCGTATGACTGAAAGCGTGTTCAATCATATTGATGACGCTGCGGCTTTGTTTGTCGAAACTGCACCAAAACCTTTGAATAGCATTGATATTTTAGGTCAAGGCAAAGACGCATTGGTTAAAGCCAACTCTGAATTTGGTTTTGCCTTGTCAGATGAAGAAATTGATTATTTAACCGCAGCATTTAACAAGCTGGGTCGTAACCCGCACGACATCGAATTGATGATGTTTGCTCAGGCCAACTCTGAGCATTGCCGTCATAAAATCTTTGGTTCTGAATGGACCATTGATGGTGAAAAACAGCCATTGTCATTGTTCCAGATGATTAAAAACACCTATAAAGAATCTCCAACAGACGTATTGTCGGCTTATAAAGACAACGCTTCTGTGATCGTGGGCTTTGACACGCAGCGTTTCTATCCTAAAAAAGACAATGAAACAGGTCACCACGTTTATAAATACAAGAGCCAGGCTGCTCACATCCTGATGAAGGTGGAAACCCACAACCATCCAACCGCGATTGCACCATTTGCCGGTGCTGCGACCGGTTCAGGCGGTGAAATCCGTGATGAAGGTGCAACAGGTCGTGGTGGTAAACCAAAAGCTGGCTTAACCGGTTTCACCGTATCGAACCTGAACATTCCAGGCTTTGAACAGCCTTGGGAAGAAAACTATGGCAAGCCATCACGTATGGCATCTCCACTTCAAATCATGATTGAAGGCCCATTGGGTGGTGCTGCGTTTAACAACGAATTTGGTCGTCCTGCCTTAAATGGTTACTTCCGTACTTTTGAACAAAACGTGAATGGTGAAGTGAAAGGTTTCCACAAGCCAATCATGATTGCTGGCGGTTACGGTAACATCCGTCCTGACCATGTGGAAAAAGATGCGATTCAGCCGGGCGATTTACTCATCGTGCTGGGTGGTCCTGCCATGCTGATCGGCCTGGGAGGCGGTGCAGCATCTTCTGTAGACAGCGGTAAATTGGGTGAAAACCTAGATTTCGCTTCTGTACAACGCGAAAACCCGGAAATGGAACGCCGTTGCCAGGAAGTGATTGATGCCTGCTGGCGCATGGAAGATTTCAACCCGATCGTGTCTGTACATGACGTGGGTGCGGGCGGTATCTCCAATGCCATGCCTGAGCTTGTGAATGATCATGAGTTAGGTGCTGTGCTTGACCTGCGTAAGATTCCATCGCTTGAGCCAGGCATGTCTCCAATGGAAATCTGGTCGAACGAAGCACAGGAACGTTATGTCCTGGCGATTCGTCCAAGTTCTTTAAGCCTGTTTGAATCTCTTTGTGCACGTGAACGTTGCCCGTTTGCAGTATTGGGTGAAGCGACTGAAGCACGTCATTTGACTGTTGAAGATCCATTGTTTGAAAACAAAGCTGTGGATATGCCAATGCAGGTGATGCTTGGCGGTACGCCGCGCATGAGCCGTTCATATGAAACGATTGAACGTAAAGGCGACGACTTCGATGCATCTAAAGTCACTGACCTGAAAGATGCAATTTTCCGCGTTCTGAAAAATCCGACCGTTGCTTCTAAATCGTTCCTGATCACGATTGGTGACCGTTCAATTACCGGTATGGTTGCGCGTGACCAGATGGTTGGTCCTTGGCAAGTGCCTGTAGCAGATGCCGCAGTCACTACAACCAGCCTTGTGGGTTACACAGGTGAAGCGATGGCGATGGGCGAACGTCCACCAGTCGCATTGTTAAATCCAGCGGCTTCTGCACGTTTGGCTGTGGCTGAGTCAATCTCGAACATCATGTCTGCAAAAATTGACCAGATTAGCGATATTAAACTGTCTGCGAACTGGATGGCGGCTGCAGGTCAACCGGGTGAAGACCAGGCTCTATTCGAAGGTGTGAAAGCCATCGGTATGGAAATGTGTCCTGCGCTGGGTATCGCGATTCCAGTCGGTAAAGACTCATTGTCGATGCGTACCACCTGGAATGACGAAGGCGAAGACAAGTCTGTAACCTCTCCAATGTCTGGCGTAATCACCGCATTTGCACCGGTAACCGATGTACGTAAGACATTAACACCTGAACTGAAAAATGAAGATTCAGTACTGGTACGTATCGACTTGTCTAAAGGTCAGTTCCGTTTGGGCGGTTCGATCCTGGCTCAGGTGTATAAAGCGATTGGTTCAGTGACGCCTGATGTAGACAGCTTCGAAGATTTCAAAGCATTCTTTGCATTGGTTCAAGACTGGAACAACCGTGGCTTGATCAAGGCTTATCATGACATCGGTGATGGCGGTTTACTGGCTACTGTTGCAGAAATGATGTTTGCTTCACGTCTGGGTGTAGCGCTTGAAGATCAATCGACTGAGGCTTTATTTGCCGAAGAAATTGGTGCAGTTCTTCAAATCAGCAAATCTGATTGGGCAGAACTTCAAGCAGAAGTTGCAGCATCTAGCTTAAAAGATGCAATTTCTGTAGTAGGTACAGTCAATAACACTGATCAGTTAACTGTAAATGGTCTGGTGCTTGAACGTGCTGACTTGCAAGTGGCTTGGACTGAAGTATCGCATCAAATCCAGCGTCTACGTGACAACGTTGAAACTGCGGATTCTGAGTTTGCTTTAATCACTGACAAGAACCACAAAGGTATTATTGCTCAGCCGACATTTGACCTGAATGAACCGGTTGAAGCTCCGTTTATCAATTCACGTCGTCCAAACATGGTGATTTTGCGTGAACAGGGCGTAAACGGTCATGTTGAAATGGCTGCAGCATTCGACAAAGTGGGCTTCAACACTGTTGACGTGCACATGAGCGACTTGCTTGCTGGCCGCATCAGCCTGGATGACTTTGAAGGTATTGTGGCTTGTGGCGGTTTCTCTTACGGTGACGTAATGGGCGCAGGCGGTGGCTGGGCGAAATCAGTTCTATTTAACCCTAAACTGCGTGACCAGTTCGAGAAATTCTTCCATCGTCAAGAAACCTTCTCTTTGGGTATCTGTAACGGTTGTCAAATGTTGTCTCAATTGGCTCCACTGATTCCGGGTGCAGAAAACTGGCCTCGTTTCCACCGTAACACTTCAGAAGTGTTTGAAGCGCGTGCAGTCAACGTACGTGTTGAAAAATCTCACTCTATTCTGCTAGACGGTATGGAAGGTTCGATTCTTCCAATCGCGGTAGCACATGGTGAAGGTCGTGTGGTTGCAACTGAAGACAAGATTGCTGCGTTAAATGCAGGCAATCAGGTCAGCCTGCGTTATGTAGACAGTCTGGGTAATGCTACACAGCAATATCCATTGAACCCGAACGGTTCACCAGAAGCAATTACCGGTGTAACATCACAAGACGGTCGTGCAACGATTATGATGCCGCACCCTGAACGTAACTTCCGTGCTGTTCAGCATTCCTGGAAACCTGAGGAATGGACTGAAGATGGTGCATGGTTACGCATGTTCCGCAATGCACGTAAGTTCATTGGTTAATCATTTCTAAAATAAAAAAGGGTTGCTAATGCAGCCCTTTTTTATTAATTAAAATAAGTGTTTTAATGAAAATATTTGACCAAATGGAAAAATAATTTAAAATAGTACCGTTAGTAGCGCCACCTTTAGGGTGGCTTTTTGTTTTGTAAGTTTTATTTTTTAATTTTATTTCTCCCGCTGGACTTGGTTTGGATTTTGCTTTTATATTGGTGTGAAGGGGTATTTGTGTGTTTTATGCCCAATCTCGATGCAATATGGAAGAAAGATGGTTCACTAAATACAAGTTCAGGATTGAATCTCTAAGCGAGGTGACACAATGCCAAAAACTGTAATCTATACAAATATTGATAAAGCGACTTTACGTAAGAAAGGCTGGATGTTTTTTATGGCAGTCGTAGGGCTACAAATGTTGTTCTTGATCGGTAATTATTTGCTGCAAAGTTCTTAATTTTTAGATTGAAAAAGCCACCGTGAGGTTAATGCCAGTCAGTTAAGAAACTGACTGGCATTTTCTTTTTAAATTCATGATTGTAGTTGATATATGGAAAAGTCATCCGCAACTGTTTGAGGCCGGACTACATTAAAAAATGATTGTTTCTGCGACAAATTTGCTAGTTGATGGTGGTTGACGAGTTTTGCGGATGACAAATGCCTTTGGTTACTTTGGGCGAAACCAAAGTAACAAATTAACTGCAAATATTTGATTTAAAACGATAAGACTCCGCCATGAATTACTAAAAATTAAGGAGTTTATTTCTAAACTCCTTAACTGATCAGCATTACACCGTGAGGTGGCTTTTTCATTTTGCTTAACTGCCGTTTTGAAGTTCAAGAAAGTGAGGTTTACCCAATTTTTTATATTTAAAGTTAAATTTAATAAAAGAGCTTATGAATTATAAATTGTTCTTAAAATTATCTTTTTGACNCCGTGAGGTGGCTTTTTCATTTTGCTTAACTGCCGTTTTGAAGTTCAAGAAAGTGAGGTTTACCCAATTTTTTATATTTAAAGTTAAATTTAATAAAAGAGCTTATGAATTATAAATTGTTCTTAAAATTATCTTTTTGACAGAATTAGACTATAAAAAACGGCCTCAATCAGCCGTTTTTATTCCTGAAATTTTTATGGTACTAACGGTTCCTGCTGCTTTGGATCAGGCATAGGGGCAGATTCTTCCTCATCATTATAAGGATTTTCCAGTTCCAGTGTCTGATCCAGTTCAGAATCAAAAACATCGGTCAGCATACTGTCGTAGCGCTTGGCATTATAAACAGCAAGTTTCGATGCTTCATCTTCAATGATAAAACCGATTTCTACCGCATCTGCAAGACGTTCATCAAAAGTTAAGCCTCTAAATTTACCTTTAGATTCAGCCTTTTTAAATTTATCCCAAAGAGGTTCTATTTCTAAGAGCATGTTAAAGGTTGATTCCATACGACCAGTCACATCATTTTCCGCAGTGGTGTAAAACACATGTTTTTTCAGTTCACGACGGAAGACATTTTCCTGCATCATGATATCGCCTAACTCACGTTTTAAGCTGTCACTTGGTTTTTTCAAAGGTCGGCCCAACGGGAAACAGATAAATTTGATCAGAGCTGCTGCCATACCTACCGGAAAGTTTTCAAACAGGCCATAGAAAGCCTCCTGAGCGTTGTAAAGAGATTTTTGCAAAGCCAGTTTGGCATGGACTTTTTCAGTTTCAGTTTTCTGGCCGTGTTCATAATATTTAAGAATCGCGGTACTGATAAACAGATTGGCATGAATATCTGCCAGGCGACCCGAAAGCATTTCTTTACGCTTAATATCACCGGCCAGCAGTCCCAGACACATATCGGCAGTCACTGAAAAATCGGCACTTAAACGGTTAACAATCTTGTAATAAGGACGGGTAAATTCATCTACATTTTTGGGGGCATCTGACGAGCCACCGATATAGCCATAGGCAAATGCACGTGCGGTACGGTTAAAGGTATAGCCTAAGTGCTTGAACAGTATATCGTTAAAGCTTTTTAGTGCTGTGTCCTTATCCTTGGCTTGCAGCAGTTGCAATTCCTCAAACAGATAGGGATGGCAGCGCATCGAACCCTGACCAAAGATCATCAGTGAACGACTGAGGATATTGGCACCTTCAACGGTGATGGAAACTGGAATAGCCAGATAATATAGCGCCAGAAAATTACGTGGACCGAGCTGAACCGCACGACCACCGACCACATCCATCCCATGATTGACCACGCGGCGCATGGCTTCGGTGGCATAGTATTTTGCCATGGCTGTCATCACCGCAGGTTTACCGCCTTGATTCAGCCCACAGGTCACCAAGTAACGGAAAGCTTCCAGCATATAGGTATCACTGGCAATCTCGCTGGTGGCTTCCTGTACTCCTTCAAATTTACCCACGGAAATCTTGAATTGCTGGCGGATTTTGGCAAAAGCGCCTACGTTTAGATAGGTCATTTCACTGGCCGCAGTGGATAAGGCAGGCAGGGAAATACCACGACCGACTGCCAGACATTCCATCAGCATGCGCCAGCCTTTGCCAATATTTTCAGCACCGCCAATAATCCAGTCCAGTGGAATAAACACATCCTTGCCATCTACTGTTCCGTTCATAAATGGAGATCCCGGATTGTGCCGTGCACCGACTTTCACCCCTTCATGGCTGGCAGGAATCAGGGCACAGGTAATGCCATAGTCCATCTTGTTTTTATCGCCTAATAATCCATCCGGATCATATAGCTTAAAAGCCAGACCAATCACGGTCGCAATCGGGGCAAGGGTAATCCAGCGTTTGGAAAAATTCATGCGTAGGCCAAGCACTTGCCGGCCATCAAACTCGCCATAACAGACCACGCCAGTATCTGGAATGGCACCGGCATCGGAACCTGCTTCAGGACTGGTGAGGCCAAAACAGGGGATTTCTTCGCCCTTGGCTAAACCCGGTAAGTAACGGTTCTTTTGTTCTTCAGTGCCGTAGTGCAGTAACAGTTCACCTGGTCCCAAAGAGTTGGGTACCATACAACTCACGGCAGCGGTCAATGAGCGAGAGGCAATTTTGCTCATAATCCGGCTTTGCGCAAATGAACTAAAGTCACGGCCACCATATTCTTTGGGAATAATCAGTCCCAAAAAACCATTTTCACGAATGTAGCTCCATACTTCTGGACTTAAATGTTTGTAATGATGATGGATATCCCAGTCATTCAGCATGGCGCATAAGTGTTCTACTTCATGATCTAAAAAAGACTGTTCTTCTTCTGAAAGGGTGGGATAGGGATAACTTTCGAATTTAGACCAGTCCGGTGCGCCCATAAACAGGTCTTTTTCCCACCAGCTGGTACCGGCATCCAAAGCTTCGCGCTCAGTGGTACTCATTGTCGGCATGGCATTTGCCAGCGCTTTATACGCAGGCTTGGTCATCAATGCCATTCGTAATGAATCAATCATCACAATTAAACTGATGAGGATGAGCGGAATACCAAAAATCAGCGACCAGGGACTAATAAATGCAGTGATGACAGCCACAATAATCGTTGTAATAGCACCGGCATTACGGCTTAATCCAAAAAAGAAGATGGCCCATACTGTAAAAAATTGAATAAGCAGACTGATGATGAATAGCATGATTTTTCTCCAGTTGCTTACACCAGTACAAAGTCAGAGAAACAGTAAATGGGATGTGCGATACCTAAACATTGCCTTGGACTGTTTTATTAAAAGACTAGGGGTGTAATGAAAAATATTGTTGTCATGACCGAGATGAAAAGAAAAAATTTAATTCAAAGTATTAGAACTAAACATAGATCGTTTTTTGAACGATGTAAAAGATTGAACTGTCATAGAAATGTCAAGAAAAGTAATAGGCAGTTGTATTTAAAATGGTTTTGATTTTTGAAGCTTTGGTAAGGTCTAAATGAAATCTCATAAAGATTAATTCAGGTTTAAGCGCTAAGATAATCCTGTCTTCATTCTGTTTGTTAATCGCATGCTTAAACTCATTTATTACGTACCTGAATCTCATCTTGAATCAACTAAAATCGCGGTCTTTGAAGCGGGGGCAGGTGGCATTGGCAATTATGAACAATGTGCCTGGCAGGTATTAGGTACAGGACAGTTTAAGCCTATAAAAGGCGCTGATCCTTTTATAGGTGAAGTCGGGGAACTTGAACAGGTAGAAGAATGGCGGGTAGAAACCATTGTGCCGGAAGATCAAGCATCCAATGTGGCAAAAGCACTCAAGGCTAGCCATCCGTATGAAGAGCCGGCTTTTGAGTTTATTCAGATAGTGGATATAAATTATTGATGATGTTTGAGTGGTGAAAGGGTGACATGGATGTCATCCGCTAGCCAAAGGTTCAGGGATGAACCTTCTGGCTAGCTCAGGGTTATGATTCACTTTGAAGATTGAAAAAATATCATTTATAAAAAACGAAACATAAACAAAATAACTTATAAGCTCTCTTGTATTTTTAAAAATACCAAATTTTAGTGATATACCGCGTTAAAGCGTGATGTTTTAATAATCGATTAATGCTTGAATTTTCCTGAGATTAATCATGAACAGATTCTATAGAGTGGTTTGGAATAATAAAATGCACTGCTGGCAAGCAGTATCAGAATTAGCAAAACGCCATTCTGGCAATGGAACTGTTTCAGATACAAATAAAAATATGATTAAAGTACTGATGTCATGTGCTTTAAGTGCTGTTTTACTCACCCTCAGTAGCAGCATTTTTGCTGCCCTGAATGACACAACTTTACCAACAGGTCAGCAGGTGATGTCTGGCAGTGCTGATTTTACCCAAACCGGCAATACGCTAAATATTAATCAGCATACTCAAAACCTTTCAACCCATTGGAACACTTTTAATATTGGTCGTCATGCAACAGTCAATTTTAATCAGCAGAATCAATCTTCGGTTGCATTAAATCGTGTGCTGGATAACAACGCCAGTCAAATTATGGGTCGGCTAAATGCGAACGGTCAGATTTTTCTGATTAATCCAAATGGTGTAATTTTCTCTAAAACTGCTCAAGTCAATGTTGGCGGCATTGTTGCTTCTACCCTAGATTTACAAGAACACGATTTATTGCAAGGCAAGTTTACTTTTGCAGGTCGTGGGGAAAATGGCGCAGTTGAAAATCATGGGGATATTCAGGTCGCAAATAGCGGTACGGTTGCGCTTATTGCACCTATTGTAAAAAATACGGGTTCTATTACTGCACCCAATGGCCAGGTCAAATTAACTGCGGCGGATAAAGTCCGTGTCAGTCTGCAAAATGGAAAACTTGCAAGCTATGACATAGACCAAGGAACATTGCAGGGCTTGGTTGATAATGGCGGCGCCATTATTGCAGATAATGGTGTTGTGCATTTGACCGCAGTTGCAGAAAAACAGCTGGGCAGAGCTGTGGTGAACCACACGGGCTATATTCAGGCAAACCGTTTGGAAACCAATGCCAAGGGTGAAATTGTACTGTTAGGCGATATGTCTAAGGGTGCAGTCAATATTTCAGGCAGTTTGGTGGCTGAAGGTAAAAATGGTCAGAATGGCGGTTTTATTGAAACCTCTGCTGCAAGTGTAAATATTGCTGACCTAGCGCAGGTAAGTACAAAGGCCGGTGCAGATGGCAAAACAGGAACATGGCTGATCGATCCGGTTGATTTTGTGGTGGCTGCTAAAAATGGCAACATGACAGGTGCAGCACTGAATGCCGCCCTAAAAAACACCGATGTAACAATTCAAACCACAGAAACACAGGCGACAGTGTCGAACAATTCTTCCCTGACCCAGAACAACAGCGCCGGGAAAGGCGATATTTTAGTGAATGACGCCGTTCAATGGGACAGTGGAAAAACACTGACACTGGATGCTTATAACAATATTTATATCAATAATGTCATAGATGCCAGTCAGGGAGATGGCGGAAAACTTGTTTTGAAATATGGACAGCAAAGTGCAGATGGCAGTAATGGTACCGTTTATAGTGCTATTAATGATCGGAACATACCAACCTATGCGGACTATTTTATACAAGCACCAGTGCATTTACAGCAAGGTTTAAATTTTAGTACACAACGTGGCTCGGATGTTGCAAATTTAAAAGAATTTCAAGTCATTGCTGATGTGACAGCTTTGCAGGCAATGAAAGATGATTTGGTAGGTAACTACGCACTAGGCACTCATATTAATGCAAGCAGTATCGCTAATTTCACACCGATTGGCAGCATGATTGAAGGTAGTGGGCCAAATGCAGGAAACAGTCCATTTACAGGATTGTTTGATGGTTTAGGTCATGTGATTGAAAATCTGAAAATCGATAAGCAGGGCTACCAAGGACAAGGCAGCTATGTTGGCTTATTTGGAAAGATTGAGGATGCGGATATCCGCAATGTAGGTTTAATCAATGCACAGATTCAAGGTGGTGAGTCAGTAGGTGGACTTATTGGCAGTATGGTTAATTCAAAGCTGAGTAACAGTTTTGTGCAAGGGAGTGTGACAGGGGACTATAATGTAGGAGCTTTGGTTGGTGCTAGTTATTACAGCACTGTCGATCGGGTTTATAGCACTGCTCAGGTAAATAGTACAAATGGCCCAAGTGTACTGATTGGAGATAATTGGGGATCTTCCATAAGCAATGGTTATTTCACTCAGGCAGATGGCGATATAACAGTCTGGAATGATGCCGGAGCGGAAAGCATCTTAACAAACAGTCAGGCTAAATCAAAACAAAACTACCTGGATTTAGGTTGGAACATTAGTGATATGGCGGGCAGTGGTGCAGCATGGCGGATTTATGAGGGACAGACAGGGCCATTACTGAGAGCATTTTTAACGCCATTGGCAGTTAAAGCAGATGACTATCACACTGTATATAATGGTTCAAATCAAAACAGCAGCAGTTATGCCAACTCTGTACAGAATGCCGATACTTCAAAGATAAGGGGAAATGCTGTTTATGAAGGCGGTGGCAAAAATGCAGGTGTTCATAAGTCACAATTGAGCGGGTTGTATTCTGTACAAAATGGATATGACCTTGCATTTGAAGCGGCCGATGTCAAAATTGATAAGGCCACTATCAGCAATATCACCGGAATTAGCGCAAATAATAAGACTTATGACGGGACAAATTTAGCGGTACTTAATACTGCCAATGCCGTTTTTGATGGTCTCTTGCAGGGAGATCAGCTAGGTGTTATCGGGCAAGGGATATTTTCTGATGCTGCTGTGGGCAACAATAAGCAAGTCAATATTCAGAATCTGGTGTTAACAGGTGCCGATGTACAAAACTATCAGCTAGCTAATTTACAGCTTACTGCACAAGCCAATATTACTGCGGCTAGTAATGCAAATATAAGTGATTTAGCAACGGCAGGCAGCACGCCTAATATGAATAATATCGGTGCGATTTCGCCAATAAATCTGTCTGGAATGGATCTTGAAAGTGCGTTAATGGCTGTTCAAAGTCAAAGAGCGAACTTATTAGAAAGTCAGCTTCGAGATCAGATTTCGGCAGTGCAGGCTAGGAATGATCAAATTGGCAAACTCAATACGACATTGAATAGCTTGTACGCTTTATTGGCGATATTTTCTTCACCAAATCAAAAGTCTATCCAACTTACTGCCGGATCAAATATCGACAAGCTATTCCAGAAGCTAAAAGTTGATGCTCAAGCTGCTGGCGTAGATATTGGAAGCCTATTGAAAGGCAATACTTTAAATAAAGCAGATATAGAGGCATTGCAAACAGGAATTAAAGGTCAAATAGATTCAGCGTCAAACTCTCAGCAAATGGACATGCTCCGCTTGCAGGGTTTGTCTAATAAGCGCAATGAGGCATTTGATACTATGACGAATTTCATTAAGAAAATGCAGGACAGCCGAAGTTCTATTATTGGCACTATGCGCAATGTTGCTCAGCCACCAGCCGTTCCTGTCATGAGCAATAATGGAAACTCATCTGTTCCAGCTGCTGCAAGTGCTGCGCTTCAAGCAAGTATTTTACCTTCTGCAAGTGCGGGAGGGAATCCGAGTCTTCCAAAGCCCTTAGATACTTCAAATACCAATAATTCTAATAACCCAGCAGTTCCAGCTGGAATAGCTTCCAATCCTGGCAGCTCGAATAATAGTGCGAATAAACCAAAGACTTCTGCTGATTTTAGTGAATTGAAAGATCTGGATGCTGCGACAAAGGCAAAGTTTGATGCATTAATAGCTGCTGGGGTTTTTGATGGAAGCGGTGGTTCCTTGGGTGTTAATGGTGAGATGAATCGAGCACAATTTGCCAAAGTGGCTGCATTAATTCAGGGATTAGCAGATAACAACCCATCAAACACTTCAGGCTTTCAGGATATGCCTGCTGGTGGGTATGCACTGCCATATATAGAAGCTATAAAAAAAGCTGGATTAATTGATGGTACTGGAGCGTTTAATCCTTCTGGAAATATAACAAAAGAGCAATTGGCTACATTGCTGGCCAAGCTTCCAAATTCGAATAGCGTGCCTAATCCTACTACGGATTTAGCTTCACCCGATGCATCAAAGCCGTCATCCTCAGGTNATGGTACTGGAGCGTTTAATCCTTCTGGAAATATAACAAAAGAGCAATTGGCTACATTGCTGGCCAAGCTTCCAAATTCGAATAGCGTGCCTAATCCTACTACGGATTTAGCTTCACCCGATGCATCAAAGCCGTCATCCTCAGGTGTGAACAGCTCAGATATAGAGCAATTGAAAAAGCTCTTAAAGCAAATAAATTCAAGCAATAATTTACCATCACCACCTTCTCCTGCGACAGTGGCGCCTGCATCACCAGCTGCCCCTGTACAAGACAGTAGAAACTCGTCGGGAGCAGACTCAAGCACGAATGGTGGCAGTTCAGCTTTGAGAACTAACACGAGCAACGAAGCTATACAGCAGCTCTATATAGCATATTTTGGACGACCGGCTGATGAGGCCGGACTTGCCTATTGGACAGCACAATTATCTTCTGGCGCCATCAGTCAGTCAGATATTAATGCTTTCACTAATGCTGGTAATGCTGCACAAGATAGTCGAAATTCGTCTGGAGCAGCCTCAAGCACGAATAGCGGCAGTTCAGCTTTGGGCACTAACCAGAGAGAAATTGTAGAGCAAATCTATCAAGGATTATTTGCACGTTCGCCTGACGAGGCAGGTCTAGCCTATTGGACAACACAATTATCTTCTAATGGTAGCACCATCAGTCCTCAGTCAGTTACTGATGCTCTTAGTAGAGTTGATGGTAATAACAACGGGACGTTTAATCCTTCTGGAAATATAACAAAAGAGCAATTNNNCGAGGCAGGTCTAGCCTATTGGACAACACAATTATCTTCTAATGGTAGCACCATCAGTCCTCAGTCAGTTACTGATGCTCTTAGTAGAGTTGATGGTAATAACAACGGGACGTTTAATCCTTCTGGAAATATAACAAAAGAGCAATTGGCTACATTGCTGGCCAAGCTTCCAAATTCGAATAGCGTGCCTAATCCTA
Source organism: Acinetobacter sp. T_3_1 (assembly GCF_025377055.1). Lineage (NCBI taxonomy): Bacteria > Pseudomonadati > Pseudomonadota > Gammaproteobacteria > Moraxellales > Moraxellaceae > Acinetobacter > Acinetobacter sp. T_3_1. The sequence goes on from NZ_JACHVD010000004.1 coordinate 147,925, forward strand.
CTACGGATTTAGCTTCACCCGATGCATCAAAGCCGTCATCCTCAGGTATAAACAGCTCAGATATAGAGCAATTGAAAAAGCTCTTAAATCAAATGAATTCAAGCAGTGATGGATCAGCGGCATCTAATCAAGCGTTGATTGAAAAATTGAAACAAGCTACTCCTGCAAAATGAAATTGAGCTATAAGGACACATGATGCAGGCCCCATTTCGGCAGCACAGCGTTTAAACCATTGGCTGTGCTGCAAAAGGGGTTCTGAAGTTGTGCAGAGGGTGAAAATACTGAAAATTTAATTTTGAATTTCAGTAAGGATGCCCAGAAATCGGCATGGGTATATAGCCTTTTCTATAAGTTGAATAACGGTCTCTTTTTAAGATTAAATATTGGGGTTGAAATGAATAAAAATTTAATGGCGATTGCTTGTCCTAAAATGTTGCTTTTATGCAGTTTAATCGCAACAGGGCAGCTTTGTTTTGCAGAAAATATCCCAAATGCAGGTCAATTATTGCAGGAAGCAAAAAGCCCGCAGATTCAGCCTGCACAAGAAAATAAAGCTCTGCAAGCACCAGCGCCACAACGTGCTGTTCATGGGGAGCAGCAAGTGTTTGTTCGCCAATTTGAGATTCAGGGCAATACGCAGTTTTCTGAATTAATACTTCGCCAACAAATTCAAGCCTATGAAGGCAAACAGCTGACATTGACGGAATTGCAGCAAGCAGCAAATAAGGTCAGTGATTATTATGCACAAAATGGCTATAGCTACAGCTATGCATTTTTGCCGGCCCAAACGTTGAATGGGGGAATTGTTACCCTTCAAGTGGTAGAAGCGCAATTGAATGGCGTGCATTTAAGCAATGCATCTAATACCCAGCCGTGGCTGGTAAATCAAATAATTGCACCGTTGCAAAATAAACAGTTATTGAGTGATCAATCTCTAGATGAAATATCATCCCTCTTGAATCGGCTAAATGGGGTGAAAAATAATTTATCTTTTACTGCAGGACAGTCACAAAATGAAACTTTGCTAAATGTTGAGCTGGTTCCGTCACAAAAATATCAGGCATATTTAGGTGCAGATAATTTCGGTAGTAAATATACGGGTGAAGTCCGGGGTACAGGCGGTATACGTGTGAACAGTCTATTGGGGCTGGGCGATCAGCTGTCATTGGATGCAATGAGCAGCGGTCAGCGAATGAACTATGGAAAAATTGGTTATTCAGCATTGGTACATGGTTCAGGAACAGAAGTAGGGGCGAGCTATTCATATTTAGAATATGAATTAGGTCAAGATTTAAAAGATTTAGGTTATGAAGGCAATGCTAAAGAAACCTCTGTTTGGTTGCAGCAGCCAGTCATGCAAAGTACAAAACAGCAAACCATGCTGTCTTTAAACTATACGCACAAACAATTAGAAGATGATGTGGCGACTGTTAAAAATTACAATCACCGTAATGTTGAAAGCTTCCAGCTCGGATTAAATCATTCATCCTATGACGCAGTGGGGGGCGCGGGCTTTAATGAGTTTGCAGTGATTAATTCATTTGGACATTTAGACATTAAAGATGACGCGGTTAAAGCTGCAGATGCACTTTCGCGTCAATCTAATGGTGACTATTTAAGTGTATTTCTAAAAGCATCACGCCTGCAAAGCATTATGAAGAGTAATGAATTATTTGCATCTGTTGAAGGTTTTTATAGTCCTGATAATCTGGACAGCTCTGAGGCTTACTATGTGGGTGGTTCAAACTTCATGCGCGGTTATAAGAGCAGTGTATTTTCTGCATCGCAAGGCTTGGCATCAAGTTTGGAGCTGAGGCAGGACTTATGGTCAAATGCCCAAAATCGGCTAAACGGAAAACTATTTCTTGATATGGCTAAATTAAAGTTGAATGCGCATACATGGGTAGGTTCTAATGAAAAGAATAGAGTATCGCTGAGAAGTGCGGGCGTAGGCCTCAACTGGGACAATTATTATGTAGGCAGCGTTCAAGCTACATTAGGGTTCCCTTTAGGTGACAAGCCTGTACAAATGAATGATCGTGATGATTATCAGGTATGGCTGAATTGGCAGAAAACTTTTTAATTGAAAAATAAGTTTTCTACTGCCAATTGCCTTAAATTTCTAAAGATTAAATATTCAAATAATGTCTTTTGTGCTTGTTCCATTGTCAACCAGGAGGCAATCTCTTGGTTAGGCTGATGGTACGTCCATATGCTACAGTCTGATGGGCGACATCCATGTCGCCTTGCACGTATCAAATACTGTATCAGCGGGATAAGGATTATACCTTCTGAATAAACAGCTCACGATCAAAACGGTACTGCGGGAAGAACACGCCGTCTTTAGCCCGTTCACCTGCACCAATCACCATTATGGGATACTGTTCGTCATTTAATTTCAGAATTTCACGAACCATCGGCTCATCAAAACCTTCCATCATACAGCTATCAAAACCATAAGCACGCAAGGCTAATACCAGATTTTCACAAGCTAACGCTGTAGTTTTGCTTGCCCAAAGTTTCGCATCTGCGGGGTTAAAAGCAGTTACTGGCAATTGCTTATCCAGTGTACGTGCAATTTTGAAAGCCACTTTCTTAAAGTTACCCAGGGCATTGAAATAACCCGTTTTATAATTATATGGAATAAACTTGTAATACTTTTGCACAGCAGCAGGCGCTTCAGGAAATGGAAACTCGGAAATGTTCATTTTCGCCATTTCATCAATACGGTCAGTCCGTGCCACGCAGACAATCAGTTCAGCGGCAGTTTTCGCAGCCAATTGACCTAGACAGGCTTTCACCAACTGCTTTTTCTTGGTCGGGTTTTGGACTATATAAAAAGTCCAAGGCTGTAAATTGGATGAGTTCGGTGCAAGCAAAGCCAGATCTAAACATTCATCCAGAATATCGGCAGGAATGGCTTTGTCCGTAAATTTGCGTACTGAACGACGGCTTTGTACAACTTTCTTAAAGTTTTCGACATCAATATCTTGTGGGGCTGGCTCAAAGTAACGTTTCTTTTCAGTCTTGGCTTGGCTGGTCATGGTGCGTTCCTTAACAATTTTTACTTGATGTTGGGGTAGAAATGAAAAAAACCACCAAGCAAGGGTAAATTACTCAGTGGTTTTTTATGTATCTTTCAATTAATTAAATTGAGCGAAATCCGGTTTACGCTTTTGCATAAATGCAGCAACCGCTTCAGCCATTTCCGGTGAAGAGACGCGCTTCATAAAGATCTCGGCTTCATCATCAATACAATCAATAATTTCCTGCAGATTATGTTTCATTAAGGCTTTGGTTTGCTTGATTGAAGCGAGCGGCAGCGCTGCTAAAGTCTGGGCCTGTTTCAGTGCAGTTGTATACACATCATCTTCAATGCTATTCACAATGCCGGCACTTAAGGCTTTGTCACTGTTGAACTTTTGTGCAGTAAACAGCAGCTCGGCAGCTTTATGATATCCCGCTTGCTCAATCAGCAATTTGCTCGAAGCGCCTTCCGGAGAAAGTCCAAGACTGACAAATGGAATCTGGAACAGGGCAGTAGAATCGCTATAAACCAGGTCGGCATGCAGTAAAATCGTTACTCCAATGCCAATCGCAACACCACGGACAGCGGCAATCAAGGGCTTGGAAAATTTCGCAGCAGATTTTAAAACCACGAATGGAGGGGCATCACCGGCTTTGCCTGCCAGTGGTGTCTGAATGAACTTCATGAAATCCTGCATATCATTGCCGGCACTGAAATCGGCATCCTCACCACGTAAAATTACCACGCGAACGTCTTTATCCTGATCGGCTTCATCCAGGGCTTGGGCAATTTTTAAATACAGCTCGCCATATAACGCATTTTTAGCTTCAGGACGATGAATGGCTAAGGTCAGTACGCCATTGTCTAAATTCGCATTTAAATGTTGATGTGGTTGTTGAATACAGCTCAGTGTCATCGTACTATCCTTGCTTTAAAACTTAATTTGATTTTATGGCGTTTATTATGTCGCATATTTATTTTAGCGGCACAACTCACGAGTCATAAAAAATTGATCTGTTATGAACTATACATTTGATTATCTGGTTTTCATTGGTCGCTTCCAGCCTTTTCATCTGGCACATATGCAAACGATTAAGATTGCCTTGCAGCAAAGCCAAAATGTGATGCTGGCCTTAGGTTCAGCACAAAATGAACGTAATATCAAAAATCCGTTTAGTGCTGTGGAACGTGAACAGATGATCTTGTCCAATTTTTCAGAAGCAGACCAGCAGCGGATCAAGTTTGTGCATGTCATTGATGTCTATGACGATCAGAAATGGCAACAACTGGTTAAATCTCTGGTGACGGAAGTTGCTGAACCAGAAGCCAAAATCGGCTTGATCGGTCATTTTAAAGATGAATCTTCTTATTATCTGAAGCTGTTCCCGGAATGGGAGATGGTGGAACTGGAAAGCCTGGTGGGGGCCATTTCAGCAACGCCGCTACGCGAAGCATATTACCGTGGTGAAATTATTGAATCTGCTTTTCCGCTCGGCACCAGCGAGTTTTTACACAAATTTCAAAAAACTTCGACTTACCAACAATTGCAGCACAAATACCTGACCCAAGATAAAACCAATCTGGAATAATCTTCAGTAAGCTACTAGGTCGAGGCAAGTAATTGCAGCGACCCAGGAGTGGATAAGATGAATATTCCAACCACATTGCAACGTATCCTGATTCTCGGGCTAATCCCTCTGGGTATTGTCACACAGGTCAATGCACAGGAATGGACACTGACTCCACAAACCTATGTGGGCTTTGAGGTGAAGTCGATGGGCTTTTCAACCGTAAAAGGCAAGTTTGGACAGGTTCAGTCCAGTATGAGCTTTGATCCGGCAGTACCTCAGAATGCCTCGGCACGGTTTGTCATGCAAGTAAATAGCCTAAGTTTGAGCAAGCCTTCACTGAAAAATATGATGATGGGGGAAGATTTATTCTACGTTGAAAAATACCCCACCGCGATTTTTAACAGTCGTGAATTTATTGCTTTGGGAAATCATCAATACAAGATTAAAGGGGACCTGACCTTGCGCGGTATTACCCGGCCGGTGATCCTGGACACTTCCTTGCAACCCAATCCAGCCAATCCACAACGCTTGGATGTGGAATCCAAAACTGTGGTGAAACGTAGTGATTTTGGCATGAAAAAAGCCTTCGGCGGGATCGGGGAAAAAGTCAATATTGAAGTGTCTGGACAATGGCACATGAAATAAAAACGACATATCCATCTGAAACCAGCTTTGTCAGCGTCTTTATTCATTCATCTGATGGTGAGCCTTTTCCAGCAAATCAAGTGTCAATTGTTGCAGCAGTGCAGATTGCTGCTTCCAGTGATGCCAATACAGTTTCATTTCGGTTTTGGCATTTGGCATAATTTCAATCAATTTTCCGCTTTGCAGATCATCACCAATCTGATATTCCGGCACCAAACCAAAGCCTAAACCCAAATGCACTGCTTCCACAAATGCAGTCGAGGAGGGAATAAAATAATGCGGATAACTTTGCTGATTTAATCCAAACAAGTTCAGGATTACCTGATGATGCATCAGATCTTTACCATTAAAAATAATGGCTGGGGCATGTCTTAAGGCATCGCGGTGAATGCCATCTTTAAACCACTTTTCTACAAAGGAAGGTGTTGCGACCATGCGATAAGTCATCTGCCCCAGATAATGCACTTCACAGCCCTTCATGGCTGTGGATTCTGTGGAGATGCAGGCATTGACCAAACCGGTTTCAAGCAGCTGATGGGTTTGGGGCTGGTCATCCAGAGACAGTTTCAGGGCAATTTTATGCTCGATTAATGTGCTTTGCAGGACCTTGAGCAGCCAGGTCGATAAAGAATCAGCATTGGTGGCAATACTGAATTGATGAAACTCATGCTGGCTGGATTGACCCATGAATTGTTGTAACAGATTCTGTTCACGTAGGCGTTGATGCTGTAAATGCTCTAACAGCTGTTGGCCAGCTTGAGTGACCCGACAGGGGCGTTCGCGCAGCAATAAAATCTGTCCCAAATCTTTTTCCAAAGCCTGCACCCTCAAGGTGACTGCAGATGCCGTAATACACAGGCGCTGCGCAGCTGCATCAAAACTGCCTAATTCAGCCACGGCAAGAAAAGCTTCACAGAACTTACTTGAAAGCATACAGCACAACCTAAAAAAAACTGAGTTGAATTGATATTTTCTTAATTATACTTAATTTGTAGTGTGAACTGGGATAATTCAAAACATGTTTTTTGAATGACCTTAACGTTTTAATACCTATGTTAAATAGTGCCTTACATGGTTTTGCCATGGCTTTAAGTCTGATTGTACCGATTGGCGCACAAAATGCGTTTGTGCTGAAACAGGGTTTAAAGCAGCAACACGTCTTTGCCATTTGCCTGTGTTGTGCCTTGTCTGATGCGATTTTGATTTCATCCGGAGTGCTGGGCTTTTCAGAACTGGTCACGTTACATCCGCATTGGCTGAATATTGCCAGGTATTTGGGTGCAACTTTCTTATTGGTCTATGGTGCGCAACATTTTTATCAGGTCTGGAAAGGCGAGCAGCGTTTAGAAATCAGTTCAAATGAAGTGCCTTCTTTGGGCAAGGTCTTGTTCATCTGTTTAGGTTTGACCTGGCTGAATCCGCATGTGTACCTGGATACGGTGGTGTTATTGGGCTCGATCTCGACCCAATATCCAGACACGCAACTGTATTTTGCCTTGGGAGCAATCAGTGCATCATTCCTGTTCTTTTTTAGCTTGGGCTATGCAGCACGTTATTTGCAACCGATTTTTCAACGTCCCAAAGCCTGGAAAATATTGGATATAGTGATTGGAGGTGTGATGTGGTCCATTGCCATTTCTTTATTGAACTAAGGAAAATGTAAAAGAGCAGGCCAAAAGAAAAAGGCATGAGTCATCCTATTTCTGGTTTAAATCATGCCTTTTTATCAAAAGAAATTAGGCTGCTTGCAGGGTTTTTAAATCTTCAAGGACCTGTTCGGCATGTCCTGCAGCCTTGACCTTGCGATATTCTTTGACCAGTTTGCCGTTATGGAAAATAAAGGTGGAGCGCTCAATGCCCATCACCTGTTTGCCATACATGTTCTTTTCTTTAATCACGTCGAAAAGATTGCACAGTACTTCTTCTTTGTCACTGATCAGGTTAATGCTCAGCTTCTGCTTTTCGGTAAAGTTCTGATGCGCTTTTACCGAATCACGTGAAATACCCAAAATGGTGCTATTTAAGGCATCAAATTGATCTTTTAAACACGAGAAACCGATCGCCTGTGTAGTACAGCCCGGAGTAGAATCTTTAGGATAAAAATACACAATCAGCCATTCTGTAGGAATTTCAGTCAGGTTAATTTCACCGGTTGTGGTCGGGAAGGCTTGATTAGGCAGCGTAATAGCAGACATGCGTTCATCCTTATAAAGTTAAATTGTCATATGAATGGTAAATTTATGCTGCCATGATAGCGAATTTAACGAGGTTTATGCTGAACTCGGGAAGGTAATTTTACCCATAAAAAAAGCCTGCAACGATGCAGGCTTTTCTTCAACATAAAGTAATTATTTCTTTTGTTGAGCAGATTTCATGGCTTCTTCAGTCAAGCTTTTGAGCTTGCCTGTCAATTGTGGACCAAAACACGCTTGTAAATCTTTATTTTGTTTTTGCACAAAAGCTAAAGTCGCAGGACTTTTCTTCTGGTTAATGGTACTTTGGATTTCCCATTTTTGTGCATTTGTTAAACGGCCATCCGCTTCCACTGCACACGTACAGTATTTGCTTACTTCAGCAGAAGTAAGTTTTTTGCCTTTCGCAGTTTCTTCCTTACAAACATTAATTAAAGCAGATTTTACATTGGTGCTTTTATAAGCTTCCTGAAGCTTGTTTGTTTCGGCTGCATTTGCAGCAGTCGCCATCAATGCGACTGCAGAAACCAATGTAGAAAGAATAATGTTTGACTTCAAATTTTTCATGTACTGTACCCTGTTATGACGGTATATAACGTGTCGGATCGGCGATACCCGCATCAGCAAAACCTTGTTTACGTAAGCGGCAACTATCGCATTTACCACAAGCACGTCCTTGGTCGTCTGCTTGGTAGCAAGACACCGTTTGACTATAGTCTACGCCATGTTCTATACCTAAGCGAATGATATTTGCTTTGGATAAATGTAACAAAGGTGTTTCAAATTTAAGAGGTTTTCCTTCTACACCAACCTTGGTTGCCAGGCGTGCCATGTTGGCAAAAGCTTCAATAAATTCAGGGCGACAGTCCGGATAACCTGAATAATCAACGGCATTGATGCCAATCACAATGGCTTCTGCACCAAAAACTTCCGCCGCTGCGAGCGCATAAGACAGAAATATTGTGTTACGTGCTGGAACATAAGTTACAGGAATACCTTCTTGTTCATGTTCTGGTACGTCAATGTTATGGTCTGTTAATGCGGAACCGCCCAGGTTACCTAAATCGATATTAATCACCCGGTGTTCTACACCAGCACGCTGGGTTAATGCTCGAGCGGCATCCAGTTCAGTGGTTGAACGCTGACCATACATGAAACTTAAAGCAATACATTCATAACGTGCTTGCGCCCAAGCCAAACAAGTCGTTGAGTCTAAGCCGCCAGATAATAAAACTATGGCACGAGGGCGCATATTCAAATCTCCAAAAAATAAGTCACAATAACAATGGATTAACGACCAGTTTCATCATTCCAGAGCAATTTATGTAATTGCAGCTGGAAACGGACCGGGAGATGATCATCTAAAATCCATTGAGCCAAATCACGTGCCAGTTGGGGTAATTTCACCGCACCTTTTTCTACCGCAAAAGCAGGCGAGAACCACACGGTACTGACTTTATCGGCAAGTTTGAATTGTTCAACCTGCTGTTTTGACCATTCATAGTCTTCACGGTTACAAATCACAAACTTGATTTGATCATGCGGGGTTAAATGATCGAGATTGCTAAGCAAATTTCGTGCAACTTCTCCAGAAGTTGGCGTTTTTAAATCCAGTACTTTGGAAACTCGTGGATCGACTTTAGATACATCGAGTGCACCACTGGTTTCTAAAGACACTTCACAGCCCAGGTCAGCTAAACGCTGCATTAAAGGCAGGGCATTCGGCTGTGCCAATGGTTCACCACCGGTCACACAAATATAGGGTGTTTTAAAATCCAGTGCGGTCTGAATAATGTCATCAAGGGATTGGCGTTCGCCACCTTCAAAAGAATAAGTGGTATCGCAATAAGTACAACGTAAAGGGCAACCGGTTAAACGGATAAATACGGTCGGCAATCCTGCAGCATTGGCTTCACCTTGTAATGAATAGAAAATCTCCGTAATACGTAACCCCGCAGACGGATCGGTAACAGGAATAGCGGAAGATCGAAGAGTACTCATAACAACATAATCCAGCTCAGGATAAATAACACAGTATAAAAATAAAAATCCCTACGGCTATTGCTAACCGTAGAGACGAGGAGCGGTTGAAGCTCCGGGGAACAATCAATGTTCCGCAGCAGACTACATCTTAGTCTTCGCGCAATAAATCGTTCAAGCTCGTTTTTGCACGGGTTTTCGCATCTACTTTTTTCACGATCACAGCTGCGTACAGGCTGTATTTACCGCATTTAGATGGAAGGCTACCAGAAACAACCACCGAACCTGCAGGAACGCGGCCGTAATGGATCTCGCCAGTTTCACGGTCATAAATCTTGGTAGATTGACCAATGAATACGCCCATTGAAATGACAGAACCTTCTTCAACAATCACGCCTTCAACAATTTCAGAACGAGCACCGATGAAGCAGTTGTCTTCAATAATGGTTGGGTTCGCTTGAAGCGGTTCAAGCACGCCGCCAATGCCTACACCACCAGACAAGTGAACGTTTTTACCAATTTGCGCACATGAACCCACAGTTGCCCATGTATCAACCATGGTACCTTCATCCACATAAGCACCAATGTTCACATAAGAAGGCATCAAGACCACATTTTTCGCCTGGAATGAACCTTTACGGGCTACAGCAGGAGGTACTACACGTACACCTGCAGCTTTAAACTGTTCTTCAGTCCAATCGCCAAATTTAGTATCAACTTTGTCATAGAAACGAAGATCACAAGCTTCCATTGGTTTGTTGTCGTTTAATTTAAATGATAACAATACCGCTTTCTTAATCCATTGATGAACAACCCATTCACCCTCGATTTTTTCAGCAACACGTAAAGTACCATTGTCCAGGCCAGCAATGACTTCCTCAACTGCTTGACGGATTTCAGCAGGGCAATCTGCTGCTGTGAAATTCGCACGGTCTTCAAAAGCCTGTTCAATGATTGTTGAAAGCTGAGACATGATCTTCCTTCCAGAAAAAATTTTTCAAGATTTTACACTATATTGAGACAGAAATAGATGAAAAAGTGGCTTTGGATCGGAATTTATTATGAAAGAGGAGCAAAATCGGACAAAAAACGACGAGTGAGATTAAGTAAACAAAAAATGGGTTAATAATCAAAAACAAATAGAAAATGTATCAAAAAATAACAAAAACTAAGCAAATTTCGAATAAAAGTTAAGCAATTAATATTTTATAGTTTTAACTATTAGATAGAAAAGCACTAATGATGAAATAGAAACTTTTTTGAGGAGATCTACAATGAAAACTTTAGCTAAGCTTTTAGCAGTATCTGTTTTGACCTCTATTGCCGGAACAGCCATGGCAGCTGATGATGCAGTAGTACAAGACGGCTATGCCTTTGAACGTAACCAGCTGATTCCAACTGGCGTTCGTGCTGAAGTAGGTACTACCGGTTATGGTGGTGCATTACTGTGGACTGCAAACCCCTATGTAGGTTTGGCGCTAGGTTATAACGGTGGTGATATCTCTTGGTCTGATGATATCTCGGTCAATGGCTCAGATTATGACATTGATATGGAGAATAAAAATACCTATTTAAATGCTGAAATTCGCCCTTGGGGTGCAAGTGAAAATAGATGGGTGCAAGGTCTATATATGGCCGCTGGTGTAGCCTATTTAGACAATGAGTATGAACTTGATCGCCGTGTAAATGCGGGAGAGGGTTTTACCATTAACCATACAGACTTTGTCGCAGGTCCAGATGGCGCTCATATTAGAGGTAACATGGACTACAAAAATGACATCGCTCCCTATTTAGGCTTTGGATGGGCGCCTAAGATTAATAAAAATTGGGGCGTGTTTGGTGAAGTGGGTGCCTACTATGCAGATAACCCGGATGTCAACTTGCAGTTAGTCAGTGGTGGTGCGGCCGATAACCCAACACGCGGCTCATTGGTTGACAACATTGCAGCTGACGAAGCCAAAATTGCGACTGATGACAAACATAAATGGCTTCCTGTCGGTAAAATCGGTGTAAGCTATCATTGGTAAGAAAAATTAGTATCTAAAAAACGGGCTTCGGCCCGTTTTTTATTTTTTAAAATGAAACCATTTTAGTTAAAAGCGGTAACCGAGCTTCAGGCCATAAGCAATAATCTTGTTATGATTTACCGAAGATAACACACCAAAAAGACTGCCTGAACCTGCCTGATTTTGCTCAACTTTAGCTTTGTTGAGTCTAAAATATTTGATGCCCCCGGCAATAAATAAATTAGAGCGCATATGATAAAAACCGCCAACCCCAAAACTGTAGTAATCATCCGAAGGACTTAAGGTGGAGGCTGGATTGCCAATACCTGAATCGAATCCTATATCCAGAGCCGTAGTCCATTGTTCATTGAAAACATGGGCAACTCCCAGGGTGGTGGAAAGCTGATTTTTCTGATAATCCACCAAATTGACTGGTACAGGCTCAGCTGAACTCATCAGGGGAGATATCATTTTGAATTTTTTCCAATTTACCCAGCGCAACGTGCTATACACGATATTCCGTGGCGTAATCCCGGATTGAAACTCCAGGTTTATGGACTGCGGTGTATCGATGCTGATGTGCTGTGTAGAAGTTGAATTCAAGATGGGAATTTCAGGTGTAGATGAGGTCTGCTCATGAAATTGCGGTTTATGCTGAATCCTGGAACGATAGGTGAGAGAAGTCTTCAGCGCATATTCGGGTATTTCATAACTGATGCCTGTTAACCAGCCTACAGCCGGGTCTTGATCCGTAGTTGCTATATAATCAGCCAGTATTCCCATCGATTGTCCTGAAATTTTCAGCTCTGTGTCCAGGGTTTGATAACTTAAACCCGTATAAAAATTCCAGGATGGATTGGGCTGATAGCCGAAAAGGGCGGTTAAATTATGGGTGTCCAGTTGAAAATGTACGGCATTGACTAAATCGGCAGGATTGCTGACGACAGGTTCTAGCGCGTAGCCAATATCTGTACTAAAAGGCTGATCGTAAATTAGCCCCAAGGACCAGTGAGGGTGTAATTGTAATTTAAATGCCGCATTTGAAATATAAAAGGAATCCGTAAAATTGGGGGTAGAAATTTCAGTAAATGTGGAGGGATTATTTGCATCTGGTCGAAGCGTTTTGCCTGAAATATTGGCATCTACAATGGCAGTTGAGAGCTCGGCATAATGATGCGGTTGTAAAAAAGAGGCGATGGATTGGCTAGAGCTTTCCAGTGCCGAAGCATAGAGATCGCCAGGCATGAAAATGCAAATACTGATGCCAAATGCCGTTGCTTTCATGGAGATCCCCATTCAATTTTTTTCGTTATGTCAATGTCTGTATAAAGTGTGAATACACACATGAAATAGAATTCTTTTTATGGACAGGGTTACTGTATGTGATTTTGTATGGAATGAGCAAGTTTTGTGTGAATTTTTTTTATTTAAATAATTGAATAATTGAAAGTATTTTTATGAATCAGTCTTTGCCGTGAAAAATGAATGAAAAAAGGGATATTTTTTATATCCCTTTTTTAAAAAAATCATGAAATGCTTATTCTTCGGGATAAGCCACTTTTTTCAGTGCCTTAATGTCGGCTTCTGGCGAGCAGAGTGAAATAAACTCATAACCATAACCGCGCAGCAAATGGCCTTTGCGCACCGCAATCCAGGTGGTATTTACTCCGAAGATATCGGTTTGAATCTGTTTGAGGCGATAGTCGCGTTCAGCGTCATAAGCGACATTGTTGACAATACCGACCCCCATATTCAATTCGACATAGGTTTTGATGACATCGGCATCCAGTGCTGACATGACAATATCAACGTCAATGCCTGCCTCTTCAAAGGCCTTGTCAATTTTAGAACGACCTGTGAAACCGCCATGGTAGGTAATAATTGGATATTGCGCCAAGTCTTCCAGGGTGATGTCTGCTTTATTGGCAAGCGCATGGTTTTGCGGAGTAATAATACTGTGCTGCCAATTATAATAAGGTACGCTGGCCAGATTTTCTTCCGTGGTCAGAGACTCGGTGGCAATACCAATATCCGCTTCACCTTGCAGCAACATTTCGGTAATTTCAACCGGGCTGGCCTGCTGCAGAATCAAATGAACTTTGGGGAATTCTTTTTTAAATTGGTTCACAATCGGCGGTAATACATAACGCGCTTGGGTATGCGTGGTTGCAATGGTCAGCGTACCTTCATCGACGCGGTTAAAGTCATCTGCCAGACGTTTAATATTGTCGGCATCTACCAGCATGCGTTCCACAATCCCAAGTAAAGACTGGCCCGGTTCGGTCAGTCCCAGTAAACGTTTCCCTTTACGGATAAACAGCTGTACGCCCAGTTCATCTTCTAAATCTTTAATGTGCTTACTTACGCCAGATTGCGAAGTATAAAGTGCTGCCGAAGCTTCGGTTAAATTAAAGTTTTGTCTAACAGTTTCTCGAATAATTCTTAATTGTTGGAAATTCATAATGCTGTATACCCTAAAGAGGATGGGGCTGTTTTTGCCCCATCTATTTGTTATTAAGCGACGTCATTGGCAAACAGGTGCAATGCCGTTGGACTTAACCACACTGTTTGATTTGGCTTGAATTGATGTAATTTCGCTTCTTCAGAATTAAGCGAAATTTCAATTAAATTGCCTTGGCGATCTTGAAGTTCAGCAATGACTTTGCCGGCAATCCAGATTTCACGCAGAAAAGTGGCCTGAATGGCATTTTCTTGCGGTGTGGCATGAATACGCAATTCATTTGGACGGGCAAAGGCAACCACATTACCTTGCGGAGCATCTTTCACCTGCGGCAGTTGCAGACGGTCATCACCAATCTGGATAATGCCTTGCTGGTTTTGACCTTCGAAACGGTTGGCCTGACCCAGGAAGTCAAATACAAACGGCGTTGCCGGTTTTTCATAAACTTCACGTGGTGAACCGATCTGTTCGACATTGCCTTTGTTCATTACCACGATTTGATCGGCGACTTCCAAAGCTTCTTCCTGATCGTGCGTGACGAAAATCGAGGTGATATGCAATTCATCATGCAAAGTACGTAACCAGCGACGCAATTCTTTACGCACCTTGGCATCGAGTGCGCCAAAAGGTTCATCCAGCAATAATACACGAGGTTCAACTGCTAAAGCGCGTGCCAGGGCAATACGTTGACGTTGGCCCCCTGAAAGTTGTGCAGGATAACGGTCAGCCAGAAAGCCCAGCTGAACCAGATCAAGGAGACGGGTCACACGTTTTTTAATTTCAGCTTCCGATGGTCGGGTAGAGCGCGGACGCACACGTAAACCAAAGGCAATGTTGTCAAATACGGTCATATGACGGAACAGGGCATAATGCTGGAATACAAAGCCGACTTCACGTTCACGTACATGCACATTGGTTGCATCTTCGCCTTCCAGAATCACCTGACCGCCATCTGCCGATTCCAGCCCTGCGATAATACGCAGCAATGTGGTTTTACCGCAGCCAGATGGGCCGAGTAATGCCACCAGCTGACCATCTGGAAAGTCCAGCGAGATATTTTTAAGTGCATGGAAAGCACCAAAGTGTTTTTCAATATTTTTAACTTGAATACTCATGATGTCATTCCTTAAGAAACTGTTGAATCGTCATTACGTTTATTTTGTTTTTCCTGGCGTACTTCTACCCATGTTTTCAGGATCAGGGTCACAATTGCCAGTAACGCCAGAAGCGATGACACTGCAAATGCCGCACTAAAGGTATATTCGTTGTAAAGGATTTCTACATGTAGCGGCAGGGTATTGGTTTCGCCACGAATGTGGCCTGACACTACCGATACGGCACCGAATTCACCCATGGCACGGGCATTACACAGAATCACCCCGTAAATCAGACCCCATTTAATGTTGGGTAAGGTCACTTTCCAGAAAGTTTGCCAGCCTGAAGCACCCAGTACAATCGCAGCTTCTTCTTCCTCGGTACCTTGGGCTTCCATTAAAGGAATCAGTTCACGCGCCACAAAAGGAACGGTAATAAACACGGTAGCAAGTACAATGGCAGGAATGGCATACAGAATTTTAATATCATTGTCCATTAACCAGCCGCCAAGCCAGCCTTGAGTACCGAAAATCAGAACCAGCATCATGCCGGCGATAACCGGGGAAACCGAGAAAGGTATATCAATAATGGTGGTTAGAATGGATTTGCCACGGAAATTAAATTTTGCTACTGACCAGGCTGCAGCCACACCAAAGATCACGTTTAATGGCACGGCAATTGCGGCGGTCAATAAGGTCAGTTTTACGGCAGACAAGGTATCTGGATGCACCAGTGCCTGGAAATAAACCCCAACCCCCTGTTTAAATGCTTCAACAAAGACCAGAATTAAAGGCAGAATCAAGCAGCTTAAAAAGAAAATCAGGGCAATGGTCAGCAGTAAATAGCGAACCCAGACCGGTTCACGGGTTGCATCGCGGGACTGTAATTTCTCTGCTAAGGCATTGCTATTGGTGATTAAACTCATCGTGCAGTTCTCCCGGTACGTTTGCTGGCCCAAGCTTGTAACAAGTTAATCAGGAACAAGATGGCAAAAGACAGTACTAACATGACCACAGCAATGGTGGTTGCACCGGCATAGTCATATTCTTCCAGACGGGAAATAATCATCAGGGGCGCAATTTCGGTTTCAAACGGCTGGTTACCGGCAATAAAGATCACGGAACCATATTCACCGACACCGCGTGCAAAGGCCAGGGCAAAACCGGTCAGTAGCGCTGGAAACAGAATTGGCAGGATAATTTTTGTGACAATCTGAAAACGGTTGGCACCCAGAGCAGAAGCCGCTTCTTCAAGTTCAGTTTCAAGATCACTCAGTACAGGCTGTACGGTACGTACCACGAAAGGCAAGCCAATAAAAATCAGCGCCAGCGTAATCCCGATCGGGGTGTAGGCTACTTTAATTCCCATCGGCTCCAGATACTGGCCAATCCAGCCAGTCGGTGCATATAACGAGGTTAAGGCAATACCCGCCACAGCTGTCGGCAGGGCAAAGGGCAAATCGACCAAAGCATCAACAATGCGTTTACCGGGAAAACTGTAGCGGACCAGACACCATGCCAGTAACAAGCCAAACACGACATTGATTAAGGCTGCAAATAGGGCAGCACTAAAACTTAACTGCAAGGATTTCAAGATACGTTCTGAACTTAAAATTTCCCATAAACCGTCCCAGCCTATATCTAGCGATTTGATAAACACCGCAGATAGAGGAATAAGAACAATTAATGACAGATACGCTAGGGTAAAGCCTAGAGAAAGACCAAATCCTGGCAGCACTCGGGATCGCTGCGACATGATGATTCCTTAAAAAGAGCGAATACTGACCAATAAAGTCAGCGAAAATAAAAGTTTAATTCGGCACAAGCATAATTTGCAGGGTTTAAATTGCAAATTTAAAAAAGCACTTGCTGTCATCAGTAAAATTGATATTTTGCAGCACATTTTCTGAAATCAGATAATCAAAAATTTCAGGAAAAGGCCCAAAACCGGAAGCAACATTAATATGTCCAACCTGACCCAGATTAACCGGATTAAGTTTCCATGCCTTGGCAAGTTGCTGGGCATCTTCAAAATTTAACCAGGGATCATTTTCACTGATCAGTAAAGTGGTTGGCACCGCAATTTTCAGCTGATGAAAATAGCGTTGATAATCTTGCTGGCTATCACGTGAAAAACCGGCTTCACCAAAACGGGCAGGGTTGGCTGGTGCAACCAGAATCAAATTTTTAATTTTTTGATTGAGTTCCGGATGCTGGACTAAAGCTGCCACTGTGGTTAAACAGCCAAAACTATGCGCCACAATCTGGATGCTGCCTTGAATAGGTGCCACGGTCTTTACAAACTCGGCAACCCAGTTTTGTAACACAGGCGTGTTCCAGTCCTGTTGCTGCACACGGGAGCATGACATGAGCTGTCGTTGTAGCCATGACTGCCAGTGGGCAGGCTCACTGCCACCTACGCCCGGAACAATTACGGTATGAATCATGTCGATGCTCCTGTCTATCGAATACTGTTATTTTGCATTATTGGCTTTAACAATCTGGTCAAATACGCCGCCATTTTCAAAGTGCGCTTTTTGAACTTTATTCCAGCCGCCAAATTCCTGATCGATGCTGACCAGTTTTAATGGCTGGAATACCTTGCTGTATTGCGCCAATGTTTTTGCGTTGCGTGGACGATAAAAGTTCTCAGCCGCAAGTTGCTGGCCGCGTGGCGAGTAAAGGAAATTCAAGTAGCCTTGAGCGAGATATTTGTTGCCTTTTTTCTCTGCATTTTTTTCGACAATCGCCACGGGTGGCTCAGCCAGAATAGACAAAGATGGCGTGATAATTTCAAACTTGCCCGGTTGTTCACGAAGGGCTAAGTGAGCCTCGTTTTCCCAGGCCAGCAAGACATCACCAATGCCACGTTCTGCAAATGTTGTGGTTGAACCGCGTGCGCCAGAATCGAGAACCTTGGTGTTTTTATAAATTTTACGCACAAATTCCTGTGCAGTTTTGTCGTTGCCACCCGCTTGGTGTTTTGCCCAAGCCCATGCCGCCAGATAGTTCCAGCGTGCGCCGCCAGAAGTTTTAGGGTTTGGGGTAATGATGCCTACTCCCGGTTTAACCAGATCACCCCAGTCCTTAATGTGTTTCGGGTTGCCTTTACGCACTAAAAATACGATGGTAGAGGTATAGGGTGTCGAGTTATGCGGCAGCTTCTTTTGCCAGTCTGCAGGTAACTGTCTGGTTTTTTCCGCAATCACATCAATGTCGGCAGAAAGGGCTAAAGTCACCACATCGGCATCCAGGCCATCAATCACCGCACGCGCCTGTTTGCCTGAACCGCCATGAGACTGCTTGAAATTGATTTTCTGACCGGTACGGCTTTCCCAGTATTTGCTGAAATCTTTGTTTACGCTTTCATACAGTTCGCGTGTTGGGTCATAAGAGACATTGAGAAAATCTTTCGCTGCAGCACCTAAAGAAATGGTAGATATAACTGCTGCTAAAACCCCAAGTTTCAATTTTGCCGAAATGCTCATGCGAACCTCAATATTCTTAATATGTTTCATTACAGAGGTACAGAATAGCCTTCTTCTTTATGCATAAAAAATAATAAAAAATGAATTTTATATGAATAAAAAAGATAAATGGACTTGTTTTATAAAATAAGCACCAGCCTTATTCATAAAACTGATGCTTAGGGTGATTGGCTAAGATTATTTGGTGCCATTGGCTTTCACAATCTGGTCAAATACGCCGCCATTTTCAAAATGTGCTTTTTGGACTTTGCTCCATCCGCCAAATTCTTTATCAATGGTGACCAATTTCAGTGGTTTGAATACGGATTTGTATTTTGCCAATACTACTGCATTACGTGGACGGTAGAAGTTACTGGCAGCAATCTTTTGACCTGCAGGTGAATACAGGTAATTTAAGTAGGCTTTAGCTAAATTCAGGTTGCCGTCTTTTTGAGCATTCTTTTCTACAATGGCAACGGGTGGTTCAGCCAAAATAGACAATGACGGTGTGATAATTTCGAACTTGCCCGGTTGTTCACGGATCGCTAGGTGAGCTTCGTTTTCCCATGCCAGCAAGACATCACCAATGCCACGTTCTGCAAATGTTGTGGTTGAACCGCGTGCACCTGAGTCCAGGACTTTGGTGTTTTTATAAATTTTACGTACAAATTCCTGTGCTTTGGCATCGTTACCGCCTGGCTGATGTTTCGCCCAAGCCCAGGCTGCAAGATAATTCCAGCGGGCACCGCCAGACGTTTTTGGGTTTGGGGTAATAATGCCCACATCATTTTTGACCAGATCGCCCCAGTCCTTAATGCCTTTCGGGTTGCCTTTACGTACCAGGAATACAATGGTGGAGGTATATGGGGTAGAGTTATTCGGGAACTGTTTTTGCCAGTTTTTTGGTAAAAGATTTGAATTTTCGGCAATGGCATCAATATCTGCTGCAAGTGCCAGTGTCACCACATCGGCATCCAGGCCATCAATCACCGCACGCGCCTGTTTGCCAGAACCGCCGTGTGACTGTTTAAAGTTAATATCTTGGCCGGTGGTTTTTTTCCAGTATGCGCCAAACTCTTTGTTGTAGTTTTCATACAATTCACGGGTTGGATCATAGGAAACGTTTAAAAAGTCTTTTGCCAGTGCAGTAAAAGAGGTTGCTGAAATAAGTGCTGCCAAAACCCCAATTTTTAATGTACGCATTTTGCTGTCCTTTGAATTTGAATTATGAATGTTTCGTAACGGGGCCAAGCATAGCTTTATCTTTTATATGAAAAAAATAATAAGAAATGAATTTGATATGAATAAAAAAGCTATCAATTCAGCGCCACTATTTTTAAACTAGGTCATCATTTGCAGGATATTTGTTATGCCATGTTTTAAGAATGCACGGGAAATCAATGAAGTGTCATTACAGGACCGTGCCTTTCATTACGGAGATGGCTGTTTCACTACAGCACGTGTTCGGCATGGCAAAATGGAACTCGAAAATTTGCATAAGTCGCGGTTACAGTTAAGTTGTGAGCGGCTGATGCTGCAGGCAGATTTAAGCTGCATTGAAAAAACTTTGGCTGTGTTGCAGCAGCAATTTTTGCAAGTCAATGGCACATTGAAAATCATCATCAGTCGCGGAGAGGGGCAGCGCGGTTATAGCCTGCCAGATCATCCGGCCGATGTCTGGGTGTTTTTTTATCCCAAAGCAGTGGATGATTTTCAGATAGAGAAAATTAAATCCGGGGTACTACAACAGGCATTGGGCTTGAGCATGCCCAATCTGGTCGGCTTAAAAAGCCTGAACCGACTGGAACAGGTCCTGTTAAAACATGAAGCCGATCAGCGCGGATGGGCAGAGGCTTTGGTGACCGATGTACAAGGGACGGTTGTTGAAGGAGTAAGCAGTAATTGTTTCATTCGTTTAAACAATACATGGGTTACACCGGAACTTCGCTATAATGGCGTGCATGGGGTGATGCGGGCGGAAATTTTGTCCCGGATGCAGCAGCATGGCATTCAATGCGAACAGCGTTTTATCGATCTGGATGACATTGGAAAATTTGAAAGCCTGTTTTTCTGTAATGCCCTAAGTCCCATGAAAGTTGTGACTGAACTTAATCAACACGCGTTGAATGTTCAACCGTGTATTGAACTTTTTAATATCCTTCAATTAGATCAGATTCATTAATATGTCCAGCCCAAAGAAAAAATCGAAAAAGAAAGTAACCCGCGTATTTCCATTCAAAGGCATTGTCGTTCTAATTGCAGGTTTTGTGGTCCTGATTGGCGTAATCCTCGGGTCAAGCTTGTTCAGGTCCTATCCGGTGCAAGGTGAAAAGCAAATGCTGGCGATTGGAGACGGTGATAGTTATTCCAGCTTTATTGACCGTTTAGCCAAGGAAAATAAAGTCAGTTTTCCTGTCGTGTTAAAGCTTTATCAAAAAATCATGATTCATGACAGCATGAAAGCCGGTGTTTATGAAATTCACCAGGGCATGTCGGTACGTGAAGTCATGGAACTGGTCTCGAATGCTGAAAATGCACAGATGAACCGTATTCTGGTGATTGAAGGCACCACGTTTAAACAGCTGATTGAGCAGCTGAAAAAGGATGATCTGGTCACCAAGGAAGTGATTAATCTGCCTCAGGATCAAATGCTAAAAGCCTTAGGTATTCCGTTTAATCATCCCGAAGGCCTGTTTGCGCCAGATACCTATTTCTTTGCCAAAGGGGAAAGCGATAAGAAGATTTTGACCGATTTATATAAACGTCAAATGAAGGCTTTGGATACGGCATGGGAAAACCGTGCAGGCGGTTTACCTTATAAGGATAAATATGAAGCGCTGATTATGGCTTCCATTGTGGAAAAAGAGACCAGTCTGGATCATGAGTTAAATCAGGTGTCAGGGGTATTTATCCGTCGTCTGCAACAAGGCATGCGTCTGCAAACCGATCCAACCGTAATTTATGGCATGGGCGACCGTTATAAGGGTAACATCACCCGTACCGATTTGCGTACGCCTACGCCATATAATACTTATACCAACAATGGCTTACCGCCGACACCGATTGCTTTGCCAAGTCAAAAAGCCATAGAAGCAGCTATGCACCCGGACAATTCCAACAATATCTATTTTGTGGCTACAGGCAATGGTGGGCATAAATTTAGCGCAAGTTTGGATGAGCATAATCGCGCTGTGCAAGAATATTTAACTGTCATACGTTCAAAAAATTAAGGAGTGGGGATGTTTATTAGTTTTGAAGGCACTGAAGGTGTCGGGAAAACCACACTCATTCGTAAAATCCACGAGCACTTGATTGAGCAAGGTCAAGATGTCGTTCTCACACGTGAGCCGGGTGGCACGCCGATGGCAGAACAAATCCGTTCCCTGTTGCTGTCAGTCAACCATGAAGAAAGCATGTCGAACGACACCGAACTGCTGTTAATGTATGCGGCACGTGCACAGCATTTACAGCAAGTCATAGTTCCTGCATTGGCGGCGGGTAAAACAGTACTGTGTGACCGCTTTACCGATGCCAGTTTTGCCTATCAGTGTGCAGGGCGTGGCTTAAGCAAAGAAAAATTACAGTTATTGAATGCCAACTTTGTTTCACATATGCCTGATATCACTTTTTGGCTGGACGCACCGACTGAACTGGGAATGTCGCGTGCGCGTGCACGGGGTGCGCTGGACCGTTTTGAACAGGAAAAAGCTGCTTTTTTTGAGAAAGTGCGTTCAGGCTATCAGGAGCTTTGGGAACGGCAGGGTGAACGGATTAAACGTCTGGATGCCACACAAACCCCAGAACAGGTATTTAGCCAGGCACTGGCGTGTTTGCAATCGGTGTAGTCATTCTCAGCGATTGGGTTTAAATGAAAAATCTTCTATAGTGGCTAACATTATGGAAGATTTTTTATCAACAATGAAAAGTAATAAAGCCGAAATTATTGAGTTTTTGCAACGTGAGTTTCCGCAAAGCCTGCAAAAATGCGAAATAGAAACCGTCACTGAAAAAGGCGCATCCATTATTTATCATGTGGGAAGTGCAGATTTAAGACCGGGTGGAACGGTGTCTGGCCCAACCATGATGACTGCTGCCGATTATGCGCTTTATATTGCGATACTAGGGGAAATTGGTATTGTGGCATTGGCTGTTACGACCAATTTATCGGTTAATTTTTTAAGAAAACCGACTGCTGCACAGGATATTCGGGCAGTTTGCCAATTAATGAAAGTGGGTAAAGCCCTTATTGTCGGGGATGTATGGTTATATTCCATTGATCTGAATGAACCGATTGCCCATGCGGTAGGTACTTATTCCATACCACCCCGACAATAAATAGACATTATGCAGATTGAAAAAGACCGAACAAAATGTTCGGTCTTTTTATTTATGCTACACGAATTTAAGCATCCACATTGACCAACGGGGTTTCCACCTGAAAGTTTGGCGGAGTCAGCACCGTTTTACGCAATTCAGGTCCAAGCTCCGGATAATCCAGAGTGTAATGCAAACCGCGTGATTCCTTGCGTTCCATGGCGCAGCGAACAATCATCTCGGACACCAAAACCAGATTGCGCAGTTCGATCAGATTTTTGCTGACCTGGTAATCCTGGTAATATTCAGTGATTTCGCGTTTCAGCATTTCAATACGATGTAAGGCACGTTGCAGACGTTTGGTAGTCCGTACAATGCCGACATAGTTCCACATGGTCTGACGCAGTTCGTCCCAGTTTTGCAGAATAACGACATCCTCATCCGGATTCGTCACTTGTGAATCATCCCAGCTTGGCGCATCAGGAGAAACATAATCTGGATTGAACAGGCTTTCTATATGTTTCGCTGCACTCATGCCATAGACGAAACATTCTAAAAGTGAGTTGCTGGCCATACGGTTAGCACCATGCAAGCCGGTATAAGACGTTTCACCAATGGCATATAAACCGTCAATGTCGGTCTGGCTGTTTTCATCAACCACCACGCCGCCACAGGTGTAATGGGCGGCAGGAACCACGGGAATCATGTCTTTGGTAATGTCGATGCCTAATTCAAGTAAACGTGCATATAGGGTCGGGAAGTGCTCTTTAATAAACCCTTCATCTTTATGGCTGATGTCGAGCCAGACATGACGGATACCCAAACGCTTAATTTCATAGTCAATGGCACGTGCCACAATATCACGTGGTGCCAGTTCTGCACGTTCGTCAAAACGCAGCATGAAACGTTCGCCATCAGGCAAGCGTAAATAAGCCCCTTCACCGCGCATGGCCTCGGTAATTAAAAAGGAACGTGCCTGCGGATGATACAGGCAGGTTGGATGGAACTGGTTGAATTCCATATTGGCAACCCGGCATCCGGCACGATAGGCCATGGCAATGCCATCACCGGTCGCAATATCCGGATTAGAAGTATATAAATAAGCTTTCATTGCCCCGCCACAAGCTAGGGCGGTAGAGGGTGCCAAGAAAGTATGAACCTTTTCAGTCTTTTCATCGAGCGCGTATAGGCCTAAGGCGCGATTACCTTGATCTTTCAGGCCAAGTTTTTTTGAAGTGATTAAATCAATGGCAATGTAATTTTCAAAAATAGTGATGTTTTGTTTTTCTTGGGCGCGCTGCACCAGCGTGGTTGAAATGGCACGACCTGTCGCATCTGCGGCATGGATAATACGACGCTGAGAATGGCCGCCTTCACGGGTTAAATGCAGCTGTTCCTGTTCATCTAAGGTAAATTGCACGCCATGCTTTAACAGAAAGTCGACCGAAGGTTTGCCGCCTTCTACAGTCTGCTTGACGGCTTCACGTTCGCATAACTGCGCACCTGCAATCATGGTGTCATCAATATGTTGTGCAATGGAGTCGGTTTCATCTAAAACCGCAGCAACGCCGCCTTGCGCATAAAAAGTACTGGCTTCGGTGAGTGTCGATTTGGCCAAAACAGCAATATTGAAATGATCGGGTAATGATAAGGCCAGACTTAAACCTGCGCCACCACTGCCCACAATGATCACGTCAAAATGATGTGTTGTGTTTAAATTAAACATGTCCATCAGCTAATTTGAAAAAAGTTTGCTAATAACACCCCTTTTTTACTCAAAAAACAAGACCTAATATGCTAATGTATGATGAGAAAAAGTAATAAGGCAACAAACTTTTAAGAAAGATTTAAGCTGTTGTTTATACAAATATAATCAAACATATTATTACCCAAGACAGGCATGTTTTGTGCTAAATACTGTTTACGCATACTTATAATGAATGGAGTGAATGCTTTACATGAACAATCGCTATATACAAAAAGGAATGTATGCTGCTGTATTCACCATGGCAGCAATGCAAACACAAGCAGCTTCTTCGGTAGACTTTTCCAATCTGGTTGAACAGGTCAGCCCTGCTGTAGTGAGTGTCAATGTCGTTAAAAAAATGACTCAGGAAGAGCTGATCCAACAGCAAATCCCTGAAATTTTAAAACGCTTTTTTGGCAATCAGGTGATTGTTCCACAGCAACAGGCTCAGCAAGAGAAAACTGCTTACGGCAGCGCATTTTTTATCAGTAAAGATGGTTATCTGTTAACCAATCATCATGTGGTTGAAGATGCATCTAAAGTGACCATTATGTTTAATGACCGCCGTGAAATTGATGCCACTGTGGTCGGAAGTGATGCCCGTACCGATGTGGCATTGCTCAAAGTCAATGGTTCCAATTTCCCTGAATTGCGTACAGGTAATGTAGACCGACTCAAAGTCGGTGAGCCGGTACTGGCGATTGGTTCACCGTTCGGTTTTGACTATTCTGCATCTGCCGGAATTGTCAGTGCGAAAATGCGCAACATGATGGGGGAAACCTCGGTGCCTTTTATTCAAACCGATGTAGCCTTGAATCCGGGTAACTCAGGCGGTCCCCTGTTTAACCAGAACGGTGAAGTGGTTGGGGTAAACTCGCGTATCTTCAGCGGTACCGGCGGATATATGGGCCTGTCATTTTCCATCCCGATTGATGTGGCGATGGATGTGGCAGAGCAGCTGAAAAAGAATGGCAAGGTCACCCGTTCATATCTGGGGGTGATGTTGCAGGATATCGATCGCAACCTTGCAGAATCTTATAACCTGTCCAAACCTGAAGGTTCATTGGTGACCCAGGTTGCACCGAACTCTCCGGCAGCCAGAGCTGGCTTTAAGGCGGGTGATGTGATCCTGAAATATAATGGCTTGCCTATTTCCAGAACCTCTGATTTGCTTAATTACTTAAACCGGACTTCACCGAATCAAAACATTCAATTGCAAGTTTTGCGGGATGATAAGACCCGTAATATCTCGGCAACGTTGACCACTGCACCGGACGACACGCCGGCACCGGTGGAACAGGCAGCCCAAAATAAAGGTCCTGTTTTGGGGGTGACGATTCGTAACTTGACGGCCAGTGAGCAATCCCAACTGAATCTTAAAGGCGGTATTCTGATTCAAGAAGTCAAACGGGGAGGGATCGCTTCACAATCCCGTATCGCTGCAGGAGATATCATTACGCAAATCAATAATAAAACCATTTTCAATAGTAATGACTTCATTAAGGCAGTATCCGAACTGAAAAAAGGTTCAATTGCACGGGTTTCCATTATCCGTCAGGATCAACGCGCAATTCTAGGCATGCGTATTGAATAGCATAAATCAATCTATTCAACAGAAAACCACTCTATAGCCGAGTGGTTTTTTTTATTTTGCAATTTTACTGCAAGGCAAAATTACGTAGACTGTCTGGCCTTGAAGGTCATTTTTGCATAGCGTAAGGATCAGTAAAATAGATGAGCACAGTTTTTGATTTGGAAATCACCGTTCAAGCAAAAGATATTGACAGTCTGGGGCACGTGAATAACGTGGTGTATATGCACTGGATGCAGGATGTCGCTACTGCACATATTGATGCGCTGGGCTTGGGCTTGAGTGAGTACCTGGAACTGAAGCATGCCATGGTTGCAGTAGAGCACCATGTGCAATACCGTAAAGCGGCATTTGAAGGCGAAAAGATTATTTTGCGTACCTGGCTGGATGATATCAATGCCTTGTATTCTTTCCGGCAATATGTGTTTTATCGTCCTCAGGACCAAAGCGTTTTATTTATGGGGAATACCAAATGGGCCTGTGTGGAAATTGCCACAGGTCGGCCAAAACGCATGTCTCCCACTTTTAGCCAAGCCTACCAGCCGATATCGGAACACGCGAATCCACTGGATTTTAGCCAGTATGATGTGATGGCTTCAAAATGAGGACATGAGTGCAATCCGGTTTTATTTTGAAAATAACAGTCAAAGCGAAAAACGAACTCATTATTTAGGATACATTGAAAAATCCATCTGCTATAATCCTACGCAATTTCTATTCAGCTTTTGCCATGCATTAACTATTGTTTGCATGGCGTGTTTTTTTCTCAAGGTAGCCCATGGCGCAAGCTAAAAAATCTGTTGATATTAAAAACATTCGTAACTTCTCGATTATTGCGCATATCGATCATGGTAAATCGACACTGGCGGATCGCTTTATTCAAACCTGTGGCGGTTTGCAAGATCGCGAAATGCAGGCTCAGGTTCTGGATTCTATGGAATTGGAACGTGAGCGCGGTATTACCATTAAAGCGGCATCCGTGACCCTGTACTATACCCATCCGAACGGTCAGGAATACCAATTAAACTTTATTGACACCCCAGGACACGTAGACTTTTCATACGAAGTATCACGTTCGCTTGCGGCATGTGAAGGTGCACTTCTGGTTGTCGATGCTGCGCAGGGCGTTGAAGCCCAGTCTGTTGCGAACTGCTATACCGCGATTGAACAGGGACTTGAAGTGCTCCCTGTACTCAACAAGATTGACTTGCCGCAGGCTGAACCTGAACGTGTGATTCAGGAAATTGAAGACATCATCGGGATTGAAGCGACCGAGGCACCGACCTGTTCAGCGAAAACAGGTCTCGGTATTGAAGGTGTGCTTGAAACGCTGGTCAATGTTATTCCCGCCCCTACAGGTGATCGTGAAGCACCGCTACAAGCCTTGATTATTGATTCATGGTTCGATAATTACCTCGGTGTGGTGTCTTTGGTGCGTATCAAACAGGGGCGTGTGCGTAAGGGCGATAAAATGTTGATTAAATCAACAGGCCAATCGCACATCATTACTTCGGTCGGTATCTTCAATCCTAAACATACCGAAACCGGCATTTTAGAAGCCGGAGAAGTGGGTTTTATCATTGCCGGGATTAAAGATATTTTTGGTGCGCCAGTCGGCGATACCATCACGCTTGCAGCAACGCCAGAAGTACCGACTTTACCGGGTTTCAAAAAGGTTAAACCGCAGGTTTATGCGGGTCTTTTCCCGATCGACTCAAGTGATTTTGAACCGTTCCGTGAAGCGCTGCATAAACTGCAAATCAATGACTCGGCATTATTCTTTGAACCTGAAAGTTCAGATGCCTTAGGTTTTGGTTTCCGCTGTGGCTTCCTCGGCATGTTGCACATGGAAATCGTACAGGAACGTCTAGAGCGTGAGTACGATCTTGACCTCATTTCTTCTGCGCCAACCGTAATTTACGAAGCCGTGATGAAGAATGGTGAAACAATCTATATCGACAGTCCATCAAAAATGCCGGATGGTTCGACAGTAGAAGATTTGCGTGAACCGATTGCAGAATGTCATATCCTGGTACCACAAGAATACCTGGGTAACGTGATGACCTTGTGCGTGGAACGCCGTGGTGTACAAAAAGACATGAAGTTCATGGCGAACCAGGTTTCCATTACCTTTGAAATTCCGATGGCAGAAGTGGTCATGGATTTCTTTGATAAATTGAAATCATGTTCACGTGGTTTTGCATCTTTAGACTACAACTTTATCCGTTTTGAAAGTTCATCGCTGGTGAAAGTGGATGTGCTCATTAATGGTGAGAAAGTCGATGCTTTAGCGATGATCTGTCACCGTCAGGATGCACGTCACCGTGGTATTGCACTGGTTGAAAAAATGAAAGATCTGATTCCGCGTCAAATGTTTGATGTTGCGATTCAGGCCGCGATTGGTGCGCAAATCATTGCCCGTTCTACCGTAAAAGCCATGCGTAAAAACGTACTGGCCAAATGTTATGGTGGTGACGTATCACGTAAGAAAAAACTTCTTGCTAAGCAGAAAGAAGGTAAGAAACGTATGAAGCAGGTGGGTAGTGTTGAAATCCCGCAGGAAGCGTTCCTTGCTGTGTTGAAAGTAGAAAGATAATAAATAATAGAGGTTATATCGCTCATGGATTTTGATTTTAATTTAATCCTTGTACCCGTCACACTGATTTTCTTTTTGGTGTGGCTACTCGATAAATTTGTCTTTAAACAAAGACAAACACGGGGCAAGGGGAATGAAAATTTCATCATCACATGGGCATATGATTTCTGGCCAGTACTGGCCGTCGTGCTGGTGCTGCGTTCATTCCTGTATGAGCCATTTAACATTCCGTCCGATTCTATGGTTCCGACCTTGGAAACGGGTGATTTTATTCTGGTCAACAAGTTTAACTACGGTGTACGTCTACCGATTGTCAATACCAAGGTAATTGATGTCGGTGAACCGGAACGTGGCGATGTGATTGTATTCCGTTATCCGCCACAACCGACCATCAGTTATATCAAACGTGTGGTGGGTTTGCCGGGAGATCATATCGTCTATGACCATGGCCAGCTCATTATCAATGGACAAAAAGTGGCGAAAGTTCCTGTAGAATTTAGCCGTGAAAAAGATATTCTCGATACACCAGAATCCATTTACCATCAGGAAACGCTCGGTAAACATACCTTCAAGATGCGTGAGCTTGAAGGGGTAAATGTTGCCCGTCAGGCACCCTTTATCAACTATGTTGAAAATGGTAAATATTCATCTGAAAATGGTTTATATTGGGAAGTGAAAGTACCTGAAGGTCACTACTTCGCGATGGGGGATAACCGCGATCAAAGTGCTGACAGTCGTTTTTGGGGCTTTGTACCAGAAGAAAACCTCACAGGTCGTGCATTCTATAAATGGATGCATAAAGAACCTGGATTTAAATTACCGTCGTTTAACCGCAACGGTATTATTGATTAAGCATGATTGGAAAATAACAAATGCGTAAAAATCAACAAGGGGCATCCTATATTGCAATTTTAATTGCAGTGATTGGTTTCGCTTTTTTAGTGAAAATTGCAATTGCTGTTTGGGGACCGTATGTCGATGATCGTTTGATCGATACCCAGATTACGGAATTAATGCAAGAGAGTCCGGCCAATACATCGCCTGAAAAATTTGCTCAGCAAATGTCACAGCGTTTAGAGATGAATGGCGTGCGTGAT
This sequence comes from Acinetobacter sp. T_3_1, assembly GCF_025377055.1. Classification (NCBI taxonomy): domain Bacteria; kingdom Pseudomonadati; phylum Pseudomonadota; class Gammaproteobacteria; order Moraxellales; family Moraxellaceae; genus Acinetobacter; species Acinetobacter sp. T_3_1. Next base: position 177,714 of record NZ_JACHVD010000004.1, read on the forward strand.
ATCAATTTTAAGGATATTGCACAGGTGACCAATATTGATGGGCTACAAGTGAAAAAAGATTATGAGATAAGAAAGCCTTTCTTGCTCAATATAGATTTAGTGTTAAAGTTCGAGAAAAGTTTTGATCAAAGGTCAGTCCAAACTAAGTGATATGCGCTTAGTCCACCGTATCGGTTATCAGTTCAAACAGCCTGAATTATTGCAGCTTGCACTGACCCACCGATCGGTTAGTCATAAAACTAACTATGAGCGCCTGGAATTTCTCGGCGATTCATTGTTAGGGATGATCATTGCCCATTATTTGTATCAAGCCTACCCGCATGAAAATGAAGGGCGTTTAACGCGTATGCGTGCCACACTGGTTCGTCAGGAAGCATTAGGCAAAATTGCAAACGATTTGAAACTTGGTCCATGTTTAATTCTGAGCACGGGTGAGTTGAAATCGGGTGGACATCATCGGGAATCTATTCTTGCTGATACTGTAGAAGCGATTATTGGTGCAATTTATGTCGATTGTCATGATCTGAAGGTATTACAAGACATCGTATTGAAATGGTACGCGCCATATTTGGACCATATTGAACCTACAGACCAACTCAAAGATCCTAAATCACGCTTACAGGAATATTTGCAGGCACGTAAAAAGCCTCTCCCTGTTTATGATGTTGTAGATATTCAAGGTGATGCTCCCAATCAGCATTTCAAGGTGGAATGTACCATTGATGGCTTGCCTGTATTGTATGGTGAGGGTTCAAGTCGTCGCTTTGCCGAACAGGCAGTTGCGGCAGATATCTTAAAACAATTGGAGCAAAAGTCTTAATGACTACTCATTCCGATCACATCGATGCTGATCACGAGCCGCAAGACAGCGGTAATGATTTAATTAATCAATTCTTCAGTTCGCAAGGAACCAAGATTCCTTCGGACTTTAAAAGTGGCTTTGTTGCAATTGTAGGACGCCCGAATGTGGGTAAATCTACATTGATGAACCATTTGCTGGGTCAAAAGCTCTCTATCACTTCACGTAAACCGCAAACCACACGTCATAAAATTGTCGGGATTGATAGCCGTGAAAAATCTCAGGCAGTCTTTGTGGATACGCCGGGGATGCACAAGAAAGAAGTACGTGCCATCAATAAAATGATGAACCGTGCGGCTCATTCGGCACTACGAGATGTGAACCTGGTGCTGTTTGTGGTGGATGCGCAAAAATGGACCCAGAACGATGAGCTGGTGCTGGAAAAGCTGAAAAATGCAGAAATGCCGGTGATTCTGGTGATCAATAAGCTGGATACTTTTGAAAACAAGAATCAGGCATTACCCTTGATTCAGGAACGTGCAAAATTGATGAACTTTGCCGAGATCGTACCTGTATCAGCCTTACGTGGTGCCAACCTTGAGCATTTGCGGAATACCATTGAAAAGTATTTGCCATTCCAGCCACCGCTTTATTCACTGGATCAGATTACGGACCGTTCAGAACGTTTCCTTGCTTCGGAAGTGATTCGTGAAAAAATCATGCGTCAACTGGGTGAAGAACTGCCGTATGATTTGACCGTGCAAATTGAATCCTTCAAGACTGAGGAAGCCACCATCAATCCGAAAACCGGTCGTCCAAAAGCGGCTTGTACCTATATTGATGCGACCATTTTTGTCGATCGCCCTGGTCAAAAGGCTATCGTGATTGGTGAAAAAGGTTCAAAATTGAAGAAAATTGGTATGGATGCCCGTACCGACATGGAAAAAATGTTTGAACAGAAAATCATGCTGACCCTTTGGGTGAAAGTCAAAGGTGGCTGGTCTGATGATGAACGTGCACTGAAAAGCTTGGGTTATAGTGATATCTAAAATCTAGGTTTTACTTTGGAAGGAACTGTAATGATTAAAGTACTGACTGTTGTGGCATGTGTAGTGTTCATGCAAGGCTGTATTCACAAGATTGTTACAGTTCCGGTAAAAGTGGCGTATAAAACCACCAAAGGCGTGGTGAAAGGTACAGCAGCTGTGGTGGGTGCTGTCATTCCGGATGGAGAGGATGAAGATTCTGATCCGGAAAAGAAAAAGGATTAGATTTCATTCTTTATGCGCAATGAAACCTTGCATGGCTATTTAATCCATCATCGTAAATACCGTGAGCGCAGCCATATTGTGCATCTGTTTACCCAGGAGTATGGTCGCGTGGATGGAATCTTAAGGCAAACGCCGCCACCGCAATACCAGCCGATCTGTTTACAGGCTTCCGGTAAATCTGAGCTTAAAAATTTTACCAAACTGGAGATTGTCAATCAGCCCATTTTCTTTTTTGGCGATGCCTTCTTTTCCGGTTTTTATCTGAATGAAATTATCCTGCGCTTGTGCCCGGTTGAAGTGGAAATGCCACAAAGCTTTGTGCAGTATCATCAAACCTTGCAGCAATTGCAAAGGTTGGCACAGCAGGAACATCCGGACCTTTTTTTAAGACAAATTTTACGTCAGTTCGAACATGCACTTTTGGAAGAACTGGGCTATGCACTTGATTTTACGGTGGATGCACAGCAACATAAAATTCAGGAATCACAATCTTATCTGTTTCAGCTCAATGATGGCTTTATTCCTACAGCGCAACAGTCACGTTCGACTTTATCTGGACAGCAGATTCTTTCGATGCGTGATTATGAAAAAGGTAGGGATTTCAATCATGAGCAGTTACAATTATTGACTAAGCTTTATCGGCAGATCATCACCGCACTTTTGGGCGACCGACCGCTGAAAAGCCGTCAATTGTGGATTCAAAATACTCAATCTCAATCTTAATTTTAAACATGGTTAGGAAATTGTTATGGCTGCATTGCTTGGTGTAAATATTGACCATGTGGCGACATTGCGACAGGCGCGCGGAACCACTTATCCAGATCCAGTGAATGCTGCTTTAATTTGCGAACAGGCAGGCGCTGAGGGGATTACCCTGCATTTGCGTGAAGACCGTCGTCACATTCAGGATGATGATGTCCGTCGCATGCGTCCGGTGCTAAAAACCCACATGAACCTGGAAATGGCAGTCACGCCTGAGATGGTGGAGTTTGCCAAGGAAATTCAGCCGCATCATGTGTGCTTTGTTCCGGAAAAGCGTCAGGAAGTGACCACTGAAGGTGGCCTGGATGTAGTAGGGCATTTTGAAGAGATTAAAGCCGCGACTCAGGCCTTGTCTGCCATTGGCTGTGAAGTGTCTTTATTTATTGATGCCGACTTTGCCCAAATTGATGCAGCCGTGGCTTGCGGTGCGCCAACCATCGAGTTGCATACAGGTGCCTATGCCGATGCTGAAACAGAAGAAGCACAACAGCATGAACTTGAGCGTATTGTCAAAGGTGCGGAATATGCTGCATCTCAAGGTCTGATCGTGAATGCAGGACATGGTCTGAACCTGGATAATGTCACGCCAATTGCTGCAATTCCACACATTCATGAGCTCAATATCGGTCATTCCATTATCGCCGATGCAGTCTTTGTCGGTTTGGCGCAAGCTGTTCAACAAATGAAAGCTGTGATTAAAGCAGCACGTTAAGATTTAAGTTTAAAAGTTATGTCGACAACCCATTATGATGATCTCATGAAACCTGTGATTGGCTTCCTGGGATGTGAAACGCCGAAAGCTTGGCTAGATGAAGCAGTGAATAACCTGGAGTTGCTCATGCAGGATCATGCCAATTGCGAGAAAAAAGCCGCTGGAACAGCCATGAACCTGATGTTCCGTTACAGCTTTTTTACCGATTTGCAGGTCAAGCTGGCACAACTGGTACGCGAAGAGATGCTGCATTATGAGCAGGTGCTGGAATTCATGTCGAAACGCGGACAGGAATGGAAAGCAGTGAGTGCCGGTCGTTATGCAGGGATCTTGCGCAAGGAAATTCGCACCTATGAGCCTGAAGCACTAATTGACGTGCTGATTATTGGTGCCTTTGTGGAAGCACGTTCCTGCGAGCGTTTTTATGCGCTTGCACCACTGGTTGATGAAGAGTTAGGACGTTATTACCGTTACCTGCTCAAGTCTGAATCACGCCATTATGAAGATTATCTGGCACTGGCTTTAGATGTTGCCAAAACGTCTAAAATGAAAGATCCGGAAGAAGACATTCAGGGGCGCATTCAGCATATCCGTGAAGTGGAAAAGAATTTAATCCTCTCTGAAGATGATACTTTCCGTTTCCATAGTGGTGTACCACATCAAGCTGCTTAAATGCTTTTGATTTCACAAATCCTCTATTTAAATAGGGGATTTTTTATGTCTCATTTTTATCTTTTTTAGCCGGAAATAAAAATGCCAATCTAAACTTATTAGATTGGCATTTGTTGAACCGCCTGGTTTCAGGCTGATTTTCAATTAAGCTTCAATGGTCTGAACCGCAATTTTTTTCGCAGGGTCAACTTTACGGCGTACGGCTGGAACCGGTTCACCATAATATTGACGGTCGGCAAAGTAACTTGAGCGAACCATTGGGGCTGCCCAGATATTCTTGAATCCAAGTTTTTGACCATGGGCTGTGTAGCGTTCAAATTCTTCTGGAGTCACGAAACGGTCAATCGGTGCGTGTTCTTTAGAAGGCTGTAAATACTGACCAATAGTCACGTAATCGACATCATGGGCTTTTAAGTCATCCAGCAGCGCAATCACTTCTTCTTCAGTTTCACCAATACCGACCATCAGGCCACATTTGGTTGGAACATCCGGGCAGTATTCCTTGAACATTTTCAGCAGGTTTAAAGAATGCTGATAGTCTGAACCCGGACGCATCGCTTTATACAGGCGTGGTACGGTTTCAATATTGTGGTTAAATACGTCCGGTGGACACTCGGTCATGATGCGAAGCGCTACGTCCATACGACCACGGAAATCCGGAACCAGAATTTCCAATAAGGTATTTGGGCTCAAGCTGCGGGCTTCTTTAATGCAGTCCACGAAATGCTGTGCACCGCCATCTCTGAGATCATCACGGTCAACCGAAGTAATCACGGCATATTTTAAGCCTAGGTTGGCAATGGTTTCGGCCATATGACGCGGTTCGTCCGGGTCCAGTGCGTTTGGACGACCATGTGCCACGTCGCAGAACGGACAGCGACGCGTACAGATATCACCCATGATCATAAAGGTTGCGGTACCGCCACCAAAACATTCTGGCAGGTTCGGGCAAGCGGCTTCTTCACACACTGTATGCAGTTTTTGTGCACGCAAGGTGGTTTTAATGCGTTGAACTTCATCTGGTGCCGCCATTTTCACGCGAATCCAGTCCGGTTTGCGTGGCGTTTCAACCGTAGGTACAACTTTTACAGGAATACGAGCGACTTTCTCTGCGCCACGAAGTTTGACACCCTGTTCAGGTTTACGGTTTTCAGACATATTCAACTTTTCCACTGTTTTTTGACGGGGGAGATACTAGATATATTAGGTCTCTCATTATAACGGACTTGAATCTAAATGGGGTAAAAAGGATATTCATTTAATAAATGTAGTCATCACTTAATATATGTGAGGTAAATACAGAAAATTGCGAGTATTTACGTCATAATATAGCCAAGATAGACCAATATTGAAGATAGGAGCGTTGAATGCCACGTAAAAAAGAGGTCATTAGTGGAACTTTCGTTAAATACGATGCGGTAGTTCTCGGTTCAGGCCCTGCGGGTGAAGGCGCGGCAATGAAACTTGCTAAATCAGGCAAGCGTGTTGCAATAGTTGATATGCGTGAACAGTTAGGTGGTAACTGTACACACGTAGGTACCATTCCAAGTAAAGCATTACGTCAAACTGTATCGAGTATTTTGCGTTACCAACGTGACCCAATGTTCCAAAAAGTGGGTGAATGGAAACAGTTCACCATGAAACAAGTGCTGCGCAATGCACACAAAGTCATTCAGTTGCAAGTCGATACCCACTCGCGCTTCTATGATCGTAACAAAATTGATATCTATCATGGTCGTGCTTATATACAAGACAAAAATACCATCCTGATTTTCAGTCCGGAAGGTATTACTGAAACTTTAAGTTTTCAGCAGTTGGTGATTGCGACAGGTTCACGTCCATACCGTCCTTCAGTGCTTGATTTTAATCATCCACGTGTATTTGATTCAGACAAAATTCTGGATCTGGATTTCTCCATCAAGAAAATCATCATTTATGGTGCAGGTGTGATTGGTTGTGAATATGCATCCATCTTTATTGGTTTGGACCATAAAGTTGATTTGATCAATACCCAGCCTAAATTGCTCAGTTATCTGGATGATGAAATTTCAGATGCGCTGTCTTATCACTTGCGTGAACAGGGTGTCTTGATTCGTCACAATGAACAGATTGATCATCTGGAAACTTTTGATGATCACGTAGTAATGCATTTACAAAGTGGTAAGAAAATTAAAGCCGATGCCATTTTATGGTGTAATGGCCGTTCAGGGAATACGGATGGTTTAGGTCTTGAAAATGTAGGTATTACCCCAAACAGCCGTGGTCAATTGAATGTCAATGATAAGTACCAGACTGAAGTGGACAATATCTATGCTGCGGGTGACGTGATTGGTTGGCCATCACTGGCTTCTGCTGCTTATGACCAAGGTCGTTGTGCGGGCGCGAATATGAGCGGCGAGAAAGATGTTGCACCAGTGACTGATATCCCGACTGGAATTTATACCATTCCGGAGATTTCTTCGATTGGTAAAACTGAACAGCAACTGACTGAAGAAAAAATCCCGTATGAAGTGGGGCAGGCCTCTTTCCGTCATTTGGCGCGTGCGCAAATTACCGGTGATACGGTAGGTGAATTGAAGATTCTATTCCACCGTGACACTCTGGAAATTCTGGGTGTACATTGCTTTGGTAATAATGCTGCCGAGATTATTCACATTGGTCAAGCCGTGATGAACAGCCCGAACAATACTATCAAGTATTTTGTGGAAACTACGTTTAACTATCCGACCATGGCAGAAGCGTATCGTGTGGCAACCTTGAATGGTATGAACCGTTTATTCTAAGATTTTCTGAATTTTAGATGCGAAACCCGTAAGTGCATGCTTACGGGTTTTTGTTTATTTTGTAGTATTAAATATCATCTCAGCCTAGGGGATTAGGGGATAGCGATTGTGCAAACCCGCAGATCAAATGAAAAAAATAGTGATCAGATGGATTTACTATTTTTTTCTATCAAGCATCTGCATTTAGGTTGCCATTTTACGGCATTCTGCCGCGCATTGCTGGCAAGTTTCTGCACATTGCTGGCAATGTTCAGCGTCATGCTTGCTGCATTCTTTGGCACAGTAATCACACATTTGGGCACAAAGCTGACAGATTTCCTGCATAAAGGCAGAAGACCTTTGTTCGGATCGGGCACATAAGTTGCAGATATCTGCACAGTCCAGACAACGTTTGATGCATTCACGCATCATCTCCAGGTCATTTTCATCCAGACAAGCGGCCGCACAACCGGTACAGGTCAAAGAGCAGGTCATACACATTTGAGCACAATCTGAAAAGCTGACTATATTATTCATCCTGTTTTCCTGAGCGATAGGTTTAAAATTGATATCTAAATAAGCTAATCAGAAATAGAGCAAGAAAATAGAGAGATTGAGTGATTAAAAGTAAACAGTGTCCGCTTTAAGTAATCGAATGCGCTAGATAAAAACTCCCCTTATGTAAATATGAAATCACTGCATATTAGAGCCCGAATGAGAAAAGGGCATAATGATCCAATAGCCATAATATTCCATAATAACAGAAGAAACTGCTGATTAAGGTCAGCCAGACTGGAACTTTGCTCTTAAGCAATGCAATGACTGCGATAATAAAAACAATATCTAGGCCAGACCGTATATATTTTTCACCCATCTGCACCACCAGGCATAATAATAGGCCCACCACAGCGGCATTAATTCCTGCCAAAGCCTGAAATAACCGCGGAAATTGCATTAAACGCGACCAGTAAGGTAAAGCGCCAAAAATGAGGAAAAAAGAAGGCAAGAAAATCACTACAGTGGCAAAAGCTGCATTCAGTGCCGCCGATGAACTTAAAGGCAATAAGGCACCCAGATAACTGGCAAAACTGAATAAGGGGCCTGGCATCAGCTGGGCAATGGCATAGCCCAGGTCAAAATGTTGCTGGGAGACCAGGCCGGATTCAACAAAGTCCTGCTGTAAAAATGGCAAAATAATATGACCGCCACCAAAGACTAGAGAAGCCGTGCGGTATAAACCGGTAAAACTGTCTAGCCAAATATTGGGAAAGAAATATTGTAGCGGTGGAACCAGCACAAAAGGCAAGACAAATAAAATCAGCCAGAGATAAGCAAAAGATTTTTTAGCGGTGATGGAGATGCGCGTAACAGGTTTAAGGGTACTTTTTTGCGGAAAATAATGCAGATAAACCAGTCCTGCCAAAGCACCGAACAGGATCACCAACATCTGATTGATACTGATGGGAACCAGATAGACAAATAAGCACGACAGCAGCATTAATACATATTGCCATTGGTCTTTGCAAAAGCTGCGTAACATTTGCCAGAATGCCCATGCCACCACGCTAAAGACAATCAGTTGAATCACATGGAAAAACTCGGCAGAAAAATAAGCAGAAAATTGCAGGCCCAGCATTGCCGCAAGGGTCATAAGCAGTGCTGAAGGTAAAGTAAAGCCCAGCCATGCCAGCAGTGCACCCCGATAACCTTTCAGTTGATAACCAATTGCAATGCCCATCTGGCTACTGGTCGGGCCAGGTAAAATTTGTGCCAAGGCCAGGAGATGGCTATATTGTTGCTCATCCAGATAGCCAAGCTGTTGCACAAAACGCCGATAAAAAAACACCAGATGCGCTGCCGGACCGCCAAATGCCGTACAGCCTAATTTAAGAAATATTTTAAATAAGCTGAAATTTGACAGCGTAGGAACAGAAGGCAACATAATGATCCAAAATATTTGAGTTTTAGCTTAAGCAAGATTAACAGGCCAGATTTGCCTTGTTATGCGGTTTTTCCGCAATGCATATTTCTAACATGAAAAAGCCCATCCCAAGTAGTTACTTATGATGGGCTTTTATTTTTTAATTTAACTCGTAAATATTTAAACAAGATGACCATCATTAAAAATAGACGTCTTTCATGATTGTTCACACCCTCTTTATTTTTCTCCCCTAGAGAGAAATAAGGGGAATTTATGAAAGAAGTCTAATCATCCCCGATTTGATGTATCACCGGGTCGTTACTGATAAGGGAATGGAGCATACCCTAAGATAAAGGGGTTAAAAAATTGCAGCATCATGACGCATTTTTTATTTTATTTACGATTTTGCGTATTCGTAAATGCATGCTTGGCCATGATGCTGTGGAGTAATTCTATGACACTTTTTTATTGTTATTATTTCAGATCAAGGAATAGCCTTAATAAGGTCGACCGCCTGCCAGACTGATGCGTTTCAATAAGCGGCGTTGCTCGCTTGGGAAAGGTTTGCGTGAATGCAGGGTGACCTGATTATCCCAGAATACAATATCGCCCTGTTGCCATTGATGTTCATAGCGGAATTCAGGTTTTAACAGATGTTCGCGCAATGAAGCAATCAATTCACTGCCAGCTTGATCATCATAATTGACCAGCTCTACTTCGGAATGGGTATTTAACCAAAGCGCTTTACGACCACTCTCAGGATGGGTGCGGACCAGGGGATGGGGGTAGGCATGGCCAATAATCGGCTGATCTTTAAAACGGTATAAGGGACTGCTGCCATAACCATTGGTATCATTATCTTTTAGGTATTGGCGGCGGACAAAGGGGTTATAGGTAATCAGTTGTAATTGATCGATCTGCTGTTTGGTTGCTTCATCTAAAGCGTCATAAGCCCGGATAGTATTAAACCAGGATGTTTGTCCGCCATCCTCAGGTAATTCAATGGCATAAAGCAATGAACCAAAAGACGGTTGTGGCGTCCATTGGTGATCGGCATGCGGATTTAATTCGCCATGCCCGGTGTAATCACCCTGTCCCACAGCATTGGAAACAGGCACGACATCGGGTGGTGTACCGGTATCGGCTTGGGTGGCAAGTACGGGATTATCTGCGCTTGGGCGGAAAATGGAACCAAAATAGCTGGCAAAGGCCAAATACTGTAAATCGTCCAGACGCTGGTTTTTAAAGATTAAAATCAGATGCTCGGCCAGCGCCTGCTTCAGACGGTAAATAGTTTCACCCGCTTGGGCTTTACGCGCATCCAGGCCAAAAACCACAGCCCCTAACGCTTCGCCCTCTAAGGGCACAATCGTAATCTCCTGTGGGTTTTGAAATTGTTCTGGCTGGTGCCAGCGCGGTGCATCATGAATAGCTTGAGAAAGTTGGGTTAATGCGGTCATGTTTGTTCTCAGATTGTTTTTTCGTTAATGCTCAATCTAAGAAAAAAGGCAGGGGATGAAAAATCAAAAATTATTCTAAGTTTATGAAAAAATGCATAAATTTAACTAATATATTGAAAATACAGCTTTTAATAAAAACTGTATTTTTTAGTATAAAAATAGCTGTTGCTGTGTTTGAAAATCAGCAGTTTAATGCGCACAAAAGGCCTGATTGAAATACTCAAACAGTTGTGGGGTTTGGACCCAAAGCATAATGGCGATGGCCAATAACAGCGCAATCGCTGCAGCAATCAGGATTTTAAGTCCAAGCATAGAATCAGTCATGAACCACATGCTCCTCATTAACAAAGAAATGAACCAGAACACCAAATACACTTAACAGGATAGAAAACATCCAGATCATATTATAGTTACCGGTCATGTCATGATTGACACCACCCAGCCATCCACCAAAAAATGAACCGACCTGATGGGTAAAGAACACAATGCCACTGAGCATGCTTAAGTATTTTATGCCAAACATGTTCGCCACAATGCCATTGGTCAGGGGAACCGTAGACAACCACAATAAGCCCATAATGACGCCAAAGCTGTAAATTGTCCAGGTACTCAAAGGCAGCAATAAAAAGCCAATAATGGCAATACCACGCAGGCCATATAGACCCATCAGCAAATGAGGCTTGGAGTATTTTCCACCCAGCCAGCCTGCGGTATAGGTACCGACAATATTAAATAAACCGACCAGGGCCAAGAACACTGTACCTGTAGTGGCATCAAAACCGTGATCAATCAAATAGCCAGGTAAATGAATACCAATAAAGACCACCTGAAAACCACAGACAAAAAAGCCTAAAGACAGGAACCAGAACGGTTTATGGTTTTTGGCAATCACCAGAATTTCTTTGACGCCCAATGCGGGTTTAATGGCAGCCGATATATTCGGATGTACATAAGCCGGAGCTTTTAATGTCCATGCCAATGGAATAATTAAAGCAATTAAAATGGCACTGACCATCAATGCGGCCGACCAGCCGATACTTTGTAACAGCAGCAGAGTAGACGGCAGCATAATAAACTGTCCGAAAGAACCTGCGGCACTGGCAATACCCATCGCCAGACTGCGCTTTTCAGGATGTGCGGCACGTCCCACAGCAGACAGCAGTACGGGAAAAGAGGTCGCAGAAAGTGCCAGACCCAGAATTAAGCCGACACTTAAATTCAGCAGCAAACCACTTGAGCTGACCGCCATCAGCAACAGGCCAAGGCTATAGAGGGCACCACCCACTGCAACCACAACTTTACTGCCGTATTTGTCGGCAAAAGCGCCGGTAACAGGTTGCACTGCGCCCCAAATCAGGTTTTGCATGGCGATGGCCAGACTAAACACATTATGGCCCCAGCCAAATTCATGGCTCATGGGCACCAGATACAGACCAAATGCATGACGTACACCCAAGGACAAAGCCAGAATAATGGCACTTCCAATTAACATGTAAATCAGAGGCTTGGAAAAACGGGTGTCTGACATAATTCATCCATGCTGGGCTGTGTTGTGGCTATGTTATTCGATTATAAAGGACGAGGCGATTAAATTAAATTTCAACAAAAGATAAAATTAAGTTATAGAAAGGTTTATAAAAATGAAAAGACGACATAACGCCGTCTTTTAATGATTGAAAACTTAGAAACGCATACCGATCCCTGCATAAGCAAGTATCGGGTTGACTTCAATATCCGCTTTGGAGGTAATTAATGTCCCTAATTTTTCATCAGATACCGTAATCGTGGTTTCATTTTTAAGATGAGCATAAGATATAGATCCCACAGCAAACCAGCGCTCATTAAAATCATAGGTGAAACCGACAGTCGCAATTGGGGCAATAGCATCGGTTGCTTCCAGGTCGACTTTAGGATTGGCTAGACTCGGTTTGCCTTCCAGTGAGGCTCCGGCATTGCCCTGTTTGATATTGGCAATCATATGACCGGCTGCAATCAAGTCCTGTTCCGTACGCGGGTTGATTTCCAACTCATTAAAATAAGCATACATCAGACCTACACCCACATAAGGGCGGAATTTATTGACTCCGGTTTTACCAAAGTGATACTGGAACTCAAAGGCAGGCGTCCAGGCACGTGCTGAAGCCGCGGGTCCATGAGCTTCCAGGTCGGTAATAAAAATATCATTTTTCAGGTCAATATTGAGGAACTCTAAAGGCAAGTTGCCAATTTGCGGTGTTGCCACAGCAGAGAAAGGTGCATAAATTTTTCCTTTACCCTGTAAGTCAACTTTGGGCGGAATACCTGCTTTCATTTCAAAGGACACATTATCGGTAAAGAAATAATTGGTCATGATCCCCAAGGTAGTAACATCATCAGCCTCAAGACCCGTACCCGGATTATCCCATTGCTCTAACCCATAAATCTGTGAGCTGCCACTGAGTTCGCTTCCCAGCTGACCTCCGGTAAAAAAGCCTAAACCTCTTAAAACGGTGGCCAGTGCAGCCTGATTGACCTCGGGATTCAGATTGTTGAGTACGGTATCAACCTGAATATCGCCATTCTTGGCCACTTCACCGTTTTTAACAGCCGTATTCACCTGAAAGGGCTGGGCTTTACCTTGAGGCATGACATGTAGTGCTCCCACAGAAACAGAAAAGCGTTTAAAGCCATCGCCATCTTTTAAACTGAAATAGGGGGAATCGGCATAGCTCACAGCAGGTAGGGCAGCAAGAGACGACATCATATAAAGGAATGTTTTTTTCATTCAGGGACTCCATGTCCATTTTGCGATTATTCATTTTTTTTCGTTCACTTTTCTTATTCTATATTTAGAGAAAAATCACTTTGTTACTAAAAAATATTAATCGGGTAGTATTCATGTAAAAAAATAGCTATTTTGTTTCAATAACATGTGGAAAAATAATTTTATGTAACACGTTATTTTGATTAATAGAAAAAAATTCTTGAGCTTAAAAAGAGCCAAAAATTAATATGATATTTATATTTTTTTAATGCATTTCTGGGGTGAATATAAGGTTCTGACCTGATCAATGAACAGGCCGGTGTGGTTAAAAACCGATCATCTTCAGCAAACTCCAGGGTTTGCAAGCTGAGTAAAAATCCTGTCTCGCACTGAGAGGCATTTTTCCGTACAATATGTCGTAGAAATCCTTGAGTGAATCACATGAGCACCCAAAATACGCCCAAGAAAAAACCCTTGGTTAATTTACCTTTCCCGATTAAAAAGGTCGATGAAAATTCTTCCGATGAAGTCTTTGAAGATTTACGCCCTAAACCGCAGCGCTATGCTGATCGTACCTGGATGCCACCACGTGGTACACGCCGTTCCATGGGCAAGCGTTAAATTCTTCATATAGAAATAAAAAAGCCATGGTCAGACCATGGCTTTTTTATTGCCGTATAACCCGGGGGGTGGAACCTTTAACTCGAGCTGGAAAGCTGGCTTCGTCTATCATTGTTCTGATAGTAATTCTTTTTCTGGTGATACATCTCCAGGTCAGCACGCTTCAGCATATCTTCAATCCGTTCGTGCTCCAAATTTGTCGCATGACCTATAGACAGGCTGATCGGCTGATTGGCGTAAAATTGATTGTCCACCAGCAAAAGTTCATGCAGGCTTTGCAGGCAGTTTTGCAAGGCTGCTTCATCTGCACCCGGTAAAAGGACTACAAACTCGTCTCCGCCAATGCGTGAAGCCGAATAGGGCGTATGCTGGATCAACTGGTTCAGGATGTTGCCTATACGCCGCAAGACGCCGTCACCAGCATCGTGTCCCTGACTGTCATTCAGGGTTTTCAGCCCGTTTAAATCTATAAAAATACATGAGATTGGACGTAATAGATTGCGTTCAAGCCGGTTCAGTTCTGCCACATAAAAAGAACGGTTGCACAGTTTGGTGAGTACATCGTGTTTGCCTAAATATTCAAGATAATGTTCAGCCTTTTTACGCGCGGTAATATCAGTCAGGGCAACCTGTACAATGCTCCAGTCATCCAGATAATCTGGAAATACGGTAAATTGCAGCAGCACATGGCGAATGCTGCCATCAATTGCGTAATTGACCGCTTCACGTTGATGATGCAGATGACCATTCCACAGTTCAATCAATTGTTCCCGAAAAGTCCGAACCATTTCCTCGGCAAAAACGATATGAATATTTTTTAATAAAATATCTTTGCTTGGAGCACCAAACAAATCGAGTGTGGCTTGATTGACATCAATAACTTTAATTTCCTTGATGCATTCAATGACAAATTCATTATGTACATCCAGAAAAGTTGGAAAATCCTCAATGCCTAATTTACGTAATTGATCCAGTTTAATTTTAATACGGCTGAAATCTTCGATCCAAAGCGAGGTCGGAGAATAGGTAAAGCGCGCCTCTGCCATATGGCGGCTTCGTTCTTCCATACGGCAGGCTTCGGTGTAAGGCGTGATGTCTTCAGTGGTAATTAAGACTAAGGATAAATCCTGTTCATGTTGAGGCAATACAAGGCCTTTGAGCTGGATATCCAGGCGCTTTCCAGTCAAGGTATAGTTTACTGCGGGATTGGAAAAACGGGTTTCACCATTCCACAATGCAACAAGTTCGTGAATATGGGTTTTTGTCATGTCTTCCTTAAAGACTGACGCCAGGTTTTGAGATAAATGTTCAAAGTTATTGGCCTGATAAAGCTCAAGGGTCTTAGAATTCACTTTTAATAATTTAATTTTTTTTGCGCATTCAAGAATGCGCGATTCATCTTCTTGCAGGAAACTGAACAGGTCTTGCACGCCCTGATTACGCCAGAGGTCAAATTGTTTTTTGATTTTACTATAGTCCTCCAGCCACATGGCAACGGGAGACAGTTCAAAAAAAGGGGAGTCCAGCATATCCATTCAAGATGCTCGTCATTTTTATGGTCATTTAAGTATGAAGTATATGCTTAAAAAAATTATTTTAAAATCATGTGATAAGCAAAATAATATTTATCTTTAATGAGAGCTGTGTCGCAAAATAAAAAAGTAAGACGAATAAAAAAAGCCAATTCAGGAATTGGCTTTGATTCGCTGAAACTAACAATTAACGCGGTTTTCTGCGGGCTTTATTTTCTGGCTTGGGTGGAGAGATTTCACGTTCACCTTGCCAGACATCCATAAAGTCTTTTTCATTGATATTGTAGAGTTCAAGCAAGGCTAGAATGACTCCGCCAAACATCATGGAACCTTCAGAATGGTTTTGCCAGTCAAAAATCTTGCCGTTTAATACATGCAAAATGTCTGAAATTTCAAAATTTCGGTCCCGGCCATTACTGTCGGTTGGGTACATTTGAGTATTTAAAATAATTCGGGCAGCACTTTTTTCATTTTCTGACAAATCTAAAGTGGTAGTAATATCTTCATCTGGAGAGGAGAAAATAACCTCATCGGTAAATACCGTTCTAAGAAAATGACGGGTCAGTTTGGGTAAGGCTCTTTCTACAAAAGGGCGGAAAGAAATGGGGAAAATCACATTATGGGAAATGCCCTTGAACATTGGCGCAATTTCTTCGGTTTTATAGCCGGCAATCCCGCAACCCACCGAGGTAATGAAATAGGTCATTTTCGGATGGTTTTTGGTATAAATCTTGAAGTCATCAATATAGTGCTGAATTTGCGACAAGGGCATTTGCTGCAAATGCTCGTTCATGGTCGGAATGGCATAACTTTGACCGGCCCAGCCACGACCTACGCCTTGCACTGCACCAAAATGTTGTAGGGCGGTACGCGCAGCCCCATCTGCATGGTTTCCTGCCATGTTGCTGCCAAAAACAAAAACGGTATCTTCCGGTAAATTTTTGACAATACTTTCGTCATGGTAATGGTAAGTCATAGGCTTTATTGTGATCAGGATGCTTTGTTTCATGTTGCTATTGAATGCGCATGCGGTCAAGACAAAAATGTTGGAATTTTCTTGATATAAGTCCCTCAGTAAATATCGGAACATTGATGTTGAATGTTGAGTTTTAACCCTCATATTATTGAAACTGTATTTAAGTATAGAAGCTGAATAATATGTCGGATAGTCATCAACCTTTTGAATTAGTGACCAGCTATCAGCCTGCGGGTGATCAGCCACAAGCCATTGAAAAATTGGTCAAGGGCATTCAAAAAGGCTATCACGACCAGTTGCTGCTTGGAGTAACCGGTTCAGGTAAAACCTATACCATGGCCAATGTGATTTCCCAGTTGCAGCGTCCCACCATTGTGATGGCACATAACAAGACTCTGGCTGCGCAGCTGTATGGCGAGTTCAAGTCATTTTTCCCCAATAATGCGGTTGAATACTTCGTCAGTTATTACGACTATTATCAGCCGGAAGCTTATGTGCCATCTTCCGATACCTTCATTGAAAAAGACTCGGCCATTAATGACCATATTGACCAGATGCGTCTTTCAGCGACCCGGGCATTATTAGAACGCCGGGATGCCATTATTGTGGCTTCCGTTTCGGCCATTTATGGTCTGGGTGATCCGAATGCCTATATGAGCATGTTGCTGCATATTGTGCAGGGGGACCGGATCAGCCGTGATGACATTATTCGCCGTCTGGTAGAAATGCAATATACCCGTAACGAGCTGGAATTCTTGCGCGGTACTTACCGTATCCGTGGTGAAATTATTGATATTTTCCCGGCCGAGTCGGATCAGGATGCGATTCGTATCGAGCTGTTTGATGATGAAGTCGATTCGATTCGCTGGTTTGACCCTTTAACCGGAAAAATGGTGCGTAAAGTTCCGCGCGTCACCATTTATCCTAAAAGTCATTATGTTACTCCGAAAGATAACTTGCAGCGCGCCATTGGTACCATCCGCGAAGAACTTCAGGAACGTTTAGGTTTCTTTAGGGCCAATGACAAATTACTGGAAGCACAGCGCATTGAACAGCGTACTCGCTATGACCTGGAAATGATGCAGCAGTTGGGCTATACCAACGGCATCGAAAACTATTCACGGCATTTATCCGGCCGTCCGGCAGGCGAAGCGCCACCGACATTGTTTGACTATATTCCCGATGATGCCTTGCTGATTATTGATGAATCGCATGTTACGGTGCCGCAGATTGGTGCCATGTATAAGGGTGACCGTTCGCGTAAAGAGAATCTGGTCAATTATGGTTTCCGTTTGCCAAGTGCGCTGGATAACCGTCCGATGCAGTTTGAAGAATGGGAACGGATTATTCCCTCCACGATTTATGTCAGTGCCACACCGGCAAAATATGAGCTGGAAAAAGCGCAGCAGATTGCCGAGCAGGTGGTTCGTCCAACCGGACTGGTCGATCCTGAAATCGAAATTCGTCCCGTGCTGACCCAGGTGGATGATGTGCTGTCGGAAATCAATATCCGTAAGGAACTGGATGAGCGTGTTCTGGTGACGACTTTGACCAAGCGGATGGCAGAAGATTTAACTTCGTATTTAAAAGAATACGGGGTCAAGGTGGCTTATCTGCATTCAGATATCGATACCGTGGAGCGGACCAAGATTATCCATGAGCTGCGTAGCGGTGTGCATGATGTGCTGGTCGGTATTAACCTGCTGCGGGAAGGTCTGGATATGCCAGAAGTATCGCTTGTGGCCATTCTGGATGCTGACAAAGAAGGCTTCCTGCGCTCGGAGCGTTCATTGATCCAGACCATTGGTCGTGCTGCACGTAACGTGAAAGGTAAAGCAATTTTGTATGCCGACCGGATTACGGACTCTATGCAGAAAGCCATTGATGAAACCGAACGCCGCCGTGCCAAACAGATCGAATTTAATGAACTGCATGGCATTACACCGCGCAGCACCAAGCGTCAAAACAGCCAGGATATTGATACCGGTGAAGTGCTGACTGATGACCAGATGGACGAGAAGATTTCGGATCAGGCCCGTGCCTTGAGTGCCGATGAACGCCACATTCTGGCAGACCCTAAATTGCTGGCAAAGCATTTGTCCAAACTGGAAAAAGAGATGCTCAAAGCCTCGAAGGAACTGCAGTTTGAACAGGCAGCGCGACTACGGGATGAGATTGTACGCCTGAAGGCACAGATGCTCAGTTAGTTGGATGATTTTTATTGCAAAATAATTACATAACGCTACAGTATGATTTGGTGGGAGTCGTTATTTTTAAATGCGTAAGCACTTTAAGAATTTAAAAAATTGACTGAAGGTACTTTTATGACAAGCAATAATCTTCCAAAAGCAGGCTATACACTGGCTAAAATTGCCGTGGGTGGAGCGGTGTTGGTGGGTTTGGGCATGGTGACAATGGCATATGCACAAACCAAGCCACTGCAAACGGTGGAAAGGGTTGAGCTGGATAAATATCTGGGTGTCTGGTATGAAGTTGCCCGTAAGCCTTTATATTTTCAAAATAAGTGTGATCGTGATGTCACTGCGACCTATACCCTGAACGAGAACGGTAATGTAGTCGTAGATAACCGCTGCTATACCAAAGAGGGTAAACTCACCCAGTCAATTGGAGAGGCATTTATTCAAAATGCACCTTTCAATAGCAAATTAAAAGTTAGTTTCCTGCCTGAAGCGATTCGCTGGTTGCCTTTCGGTCGCGGTGATTATTGGGTACTTAAACTTGATGAAAACTATCAGACTGTATTGGTGGGTGAGCCACGCCGCAAATATATGTGGGTATTGTCCCGTAGCCCACAACCCGATCAGGCAGTCGTCAACGAGTATTTAGAATATGCCAAGACTCTGGGCTATGATCTGGGTGATGTGATTCATACCAAGCAAACGATCAAATAAAATACCCAATATTTTAACAAAAGTTTAAAACCATGCTTAGGCATGGTTTTTTATTTGTTAAGATAGCGCCGGTTTTAAAGTTGAATGATCCAGTATTTTGGATGGGTTCGCACCATCATGAAATGAATAATCTCCCTGAGGTAAAAGATGTATAAAGGCTTGGCTTTGTCAGTATTGGCATCTGTTACTTTTGGGGTACTGTATTTTTATACGCAATTTTTAAAACCTTTGGACAGCGAACAGACTTTTGCCTGGCGCATGCTGGCCACGCTGCCTTTTCTAACCCTGTTTATGTGGTGGTCGGGTGATTTGCAGCATATCTCCCAGATTTTCAAGCGCATTGTTCAAAAGCCGGTATTTCTGATCTGGCTGATTTTTAGTTCCCTGCTTTGTACTACACAATTGTGGCTGTTTCTGTGGGGCCCCATGAATGGTCGTGGCTTGCAGGTTTCACTGGGTTATTTCCTGTTGCCTTTGGTGATGGTGCTGATCGGTTGTGTACTTTATAAGGAAAAACTGTCGAAATGGCAGTTGGCTGCCGTAATATTGGCCATGCTAGGGGTAGGGCATGAAATCTGGCGTATCGGCAGTATCGCCTGGGAAACCGTTTATGTCGCTTTGGCTTATCCCTTATATTTCTTTTTGCGCCGTGCCTTTAAAACGGATCATTTAGGCGGTTTCTGGTGGGATTTATGCCTCATTTTACCGGTCGCTTTTTACTTGGGCTTTATGTATAGCGATAGTCTGAGTTTAATGGCTCATTTTCCACATTTAATTATGGCCGTGATTGGCCTGGGTTTTTTAAGTGCGTTGGGACTGGGCAGTTATATGCTGGCCAGCCGTTATTTGCCCTTTGTGATTTTCGGGTTGCTGAGTTATCTCGAACCCGTACTTTTGGCCTTCGCTTCTATTGTGCTGGGGGAACGGGTGGAGACTGGTGAATGGCTGACTTATATTCCCATCTGGATTGCGGTTTTATTGCTGGTTATTGAAGGCACACTTCATATCTTTAAGCAAAAACGTAAACAACAGGCGCTGAATCAAAATGTGGAAAACTATCAGGATCGCTTGAAATAGGCTGCATTCGGTAAGCTGGGTGAAAACTCAGCTTGTTTGATTAAGCAACATTTAACAAAAAAGTATAGTTTTTGTGTTTAGACAGCTTTCTGATCTTTTAACAGTAAAATCATGAAAATAATTACAACTATTTTATAAATTTATAGTGAATATATCGTAAAAAGCACGTTGAACATTCAGCTTTTGATTCAAAGTTGCCGATAATTCCTTTACAATTGTCGGGTTTTGAAATTTATGCCTAGATATACAATTAATTAGAGGACGTAGCTGTGAGCAAAGACACTATCATCGCCCTACATGCAGAGCACCAAGGTCGCTGGAAAAACCGTGAAGAAATCGCGGAACGTATGATTGCCCTGATTGGTCAATTATATCGTGAAAAAAATATCGTGACTTCTGTATACGGTCGTTCTTTAGTTAACCGTTCAGTAATCCAGATTTTAAAAGCGCATCGCCGTACACGTGTTATGGATGTTGAGCTTTCAGTCGTTAACACTTTCCCGATTTTAGAAGCTTTAGCTAAAATTGAAAATATTGGTTCAGCAGAAATTGATCTAGGTAAACTTGCTGTTGAATTCAAGGAAAAAGGCGGCGATGTAGACGCTTTTGTTGCTGATGCAGTGAAATCTTTAGCAGGTAATGCGAAGGCTGTAGAAGGCAAAGATGTTGTTCTTTACGGTTTTGGTCGTATCGGCCGTATCCTGGCTCGTTTAATCATTGGCCAGTCTGGTTTGGGTCGTGGTTTAAATCTTAAAGCAATCGTGGTGCGTAAATCATCTGATGGCGATTTGGAAAAACGTGCTTCATTACTGCGCCGTGACTCTATCCACGGTCCGTTCCAAGGTACAATTTCAGTTGATGAAGAAAACGAAGCTATTATTGCAAACGGTAACTTCATAAAAGTGATCTATGCGTCTAGCCCATCTGAAGTAGATTACACTGCTTACGGTATTGAAAATGCATTAGTGATTGATAACACTGGTAAATGGCGTGATGCAGAAGGTCTTGCTCAACATCTTCAATGCCCGGGCGCTGCACGTGTAATCTTGACTGCACCTGGTAAAGGTGACATGAAGAACGTTGTATTTGGTGTGAACCAAGCTGATATTCTTGATGAAGATACCATCATCTCTGCAGCAAGCTGTACAACTAACGCAATCACTCCAACACTTAAAGTGTTAGAAGACAAATACAAAGTGCTGAATGGTCATGTTGAAACAGTTCACTCGTTCACAAACGACCAGAACCTGATCGACAACTACCATAAAGCTGACCGTCGTGGCCGTGCTGCAACATTGAACATGGTTATTACGGAAACAGGTGCTGCTAAAGCGGTTGCTAAAGCACTTCCTGCGCTTAAAGGCAAGTTAACTGGTAACTCTGTACGCGTTCCTACACCAAACGTTTCATTGGCTATTCTTAACTTGACCCTTGAGAAAGAAGTAGATCGTGAAGAAGTGAACGAATACATTCGTCAAATCTCAATCAACTCAAACCTTCAAGGTCAAATCGGTTATACCAACTCAACTGAAGTGGTATCTTCTGACTTTATCGGTTCACGTACTGCAGGTGTATTTGATGCGCAAGCAACAATCACTTCAGGCAACCGTTTAACTTGCTACGTTTGGTACGATAACGAAGTAGGTTATAGCTGCCAGGTATTGCGTATTGCAGAACAAATGGGCGGCGGAAGCTATCCAAAAATTCCTGCTGAAACAAATGCATAATTTGTAAAGCAGAATTAAAAAAGAGTCTCAATTGAGGCTCTTTTTTTATGGCGGTTAATTATTGAAAGGGATATTTGAGCGATTCAATATAAACTCGTCAACAAACTTGCTGCTGAAATATTATTCTGTTAACTTACAAAGAGTAAGTACATTAAAATTAGTAAGTAATAAGAATATTGAGAGGACGCTATGACAAATTATGCGATTAGCCCTGTATTGGGTCAGGTCTTATCCACAGAATGTCCATCACGTGAAATATTGGAACATCTCGCGAATAAATGGTCAGTATTGGTTCTGCGTTGTTTAAGTGATGGGGTGCACCGTTTTAGCGAGCTGAAACAGCGCATTGAAGGGGTGAGTGAAAAAATGCTGTCACAAACGCTGAAAATGCTGGAACAGGATGGTTTTATTCTGCGCACGGTCTATCCGGTGGTGCCACCCAAGGTGGAATATCAATTGACCATTTTAGGTTCGCAAGCTGCAGAAAAAATGAACTATCTGATTGGCTGGATTGAAAAAAATTTGCCTGAGATTTTGCATAATCAGCAACGTATCAATACGACTCCTTAAGTTGAATGCGTGAAAAGCCTGACCTGGAATGGGGCTTTGCGCAACAATTCTGTCATTCTGTACGGGTCAAGTTACACGATTCTTAATCACTAAGAATGACTGCAATATAGCGATCATGGGTCTAGGTTGTTCGAATTAAGTTATTCGAATTAGACAGTTAAGGTTTAAATAAATCAGGAATAAATTTTTTAATTTATTCCTTTTTAAAAAATTAAGCCTTCTGCATCCGCTTAAAATCAAAACGGTCAATCAGCAAAATTCCAATTGAAAAGCCCAAGCCAAGCGCGACACAGCCCATCCATCCAAAGTGTTCCCATGCATATACTGCACCCAGCGAACCCAAAGCTGCACCCGAAAAATAGATGGTCATATAGACTGCATTAATCCGTGAACGTGCTTTCAGGTCAATCCGGTAAACCAGATTTTGGTTCAGTACATGAAAGGCGGTAAGGCCAAAATAACTCATCAAAACCCCAAGCGCATAAACCCAGATATTTTGCTGGGCAAAGAACAGGGGAATGCATGAAAACAGCATCAGGAAAATACACAGTTTTGCGACCAGGTTTTCCTTGCCTTGCCCCACGGTTTTTCCTGACCAGCTAGACGAATAAATCCCGATAACACCGAGCAAGCCAAACAGGCCAATTTCAAAATCATCAAAGTCGTAAGGTGCATTGCCGAGGACAAAGGTCATCGAGGTAAAGACCATTGACAAGATGCCAAAGCCCAAGGCACCGGCACAGGCACGACGGATTAAATGCGGATTGCTTCGGGCAAGTACAAACAGTGAACGGTAAATACTGCCGACGGTTAAGCCGGTTTGAGGCTGTGTATTGGGCAGCTTTTTCCACATCACTATTGCGAACAGCAGGGTGATGATGCCACTAGATAAATACACACCTTCCCAGGACCAGTAAGTCGAAACAAAACCGGCGAAAGTCCGTGACAGGATAATCCCCATCACCAAACCGCTCATGAGTTTTCCGACCGTTGCAGCACTCGATTCGGGTGGACTGATTGTTGAAGCAAAGGGAATCAGAACCTGGGCTGAAATTGCCCCAAAGGTGGCACACAGGGTGAAAAGATATAAGGTGCTGAGATTCGTGCTGAATGACAGCAGAATTTGCGAGAGGGCGGCAAATACCATCAGGCTGACCACAAGCTTGCGTTTATTCAGGAAATCGCCTAAAGGCACCAACAGCATCAAGCCAAGCACATAGCCAATTTGGGCAAGCACCACGGTTAGGCCAGCCTGACTGGTGCTAATTCTCAAACTTTTTTCAATCGAATAAATCAGCGGCTGATTGAAATAAGCCGAACCGGCACATAAACCGCAGGCGATTGCCATAAGCAATACAAATTGTGATGACAACGGGCGGACCGTTTCAGGTTTTGGCAAAGGCATGATCAGGACTCAAACAACGCTGCATGCACTATAAGGAGAGTTGTTCAGATTCTGAAATAAGTAAAATCAATCATGTGATCATTAATTTATATTATGGGGCGGAAAATAATGGCTTTGCAAAAAGATCGGACAGCATCAGCTTTTCGACGCATGTTTATAAAATAAGACTGAATTCAGTCATCTTCATAAAGAGCTGAATAAATATATTCGAGAAATGCTTTAAAATATGGCAGAATGTGGGGTTTTAAAGTTTTTAGAGGATTGGCAGCATGCGCTTTGTTGATGAAGCAGTCATTACCGTAGAGGCTGGCGACGGTGGCAATGGCGTAGCCAGTTTTCGCCGTGAAAAGTTCGTACCATTTGGTGGTCCAGATGGTGGTGACGGTGGTCGTGGCGGTAGCATTTATATTCAGGCCGACGACGACACCAGTACCCTTGTAGATTATCGTTATACACGTAAATTCCGTGCAGAACGTGCAAAAAATGGTCGCGGTGCAAACTGTGCAGGCCGTGGCGGTGAAGACACCGTATTACTGGTTCCGGTTGGAACCACCATTGTCGATACAGAATCTGGCGATATTATCGGTGACCTGATTGCGGATGGTCAGCGTGTATTGGTGGCAGCCGGCGGTGAGGGTGGTTTAGGGAATACACACTTTAAATCTTCGACCAACCGTTCACCACGTAAATGTACCCACGGTGCCAAAGGTGAATTCCGTGAAGTGCGTTTAGAACTTAAAGTATTGGCGGATGTTGGCTTGCTCGGGATGCCTAACGCAGGTAAATCGACCTTTATTCGTGCAGTTTCTGCCGCAAAACCAAAAGTTGCAGACTATCCATTTACCACCATGGTGCCGAATCTGGGCGTGGTAGATGCCGACCGTCACCGTTCATTCGTGATGGCCGATATTCCTGGGCTGATTGAAGGTGCATCTGAAGGTGCGGGTCTGGGTATTCGTTTCCTTAAGCATCTGGCACGTACCCGTATCTTGTTGCACATTGTCGATGTGCAGCCGATTGACGGTTCGGACCCGGCGTACAATGCCAAAGCAATTTTGAATGAGTTGAAAAAATTCTCCCCAACGCTTTCTAAATTGCCAGTGGTACTGGTGCTGAACAAGGTTGACCAGCTACCTGAAGAGACGCGTGAAGAATGGTGTAACCATCTTCTTGAAGAGATGCAGTGGACAGGTCCGGTATTCAAGACTTCGGGCTTAATGTCTGAAGGGACCAAAGAAGTTGTGTATTACCTGATGGATGAAATCGAGAAACAGCGTGAACTCGAAGCTGAAGATCCGGAATATGCAGCACAAGTAAAAGCATTCCGTGACCAGCTTGAAGCTGAAACACGTGAACAAACCATCGCTGCAAAAGAAGCGTATCGTGAGATGCGTCGTCAGCAACGTCTTGCCGGTATTCTTGGTGATGACGAAGATGATGAAGATGGCGAAGATGAAGCAGAGTCGTATTACGTACGTTAAGCTCTGAAATATGAGTAACTGAGGACAAGATGATAGAAGTGGTAGATGGGCAACGTCAGCTCAAGGCTTGTAAACGAATCGTTGTTAAAATCGGATCATCTTTACTTACAGCAAACGGAACAGGCTTAGATCTGGATGCGATTTCGCATTGGGCGAAACAGATTGCAGATCTGCACAATGCAGGGCATGAGATTATTCTGGTGTCTTCCGGAGCTGTGGCTGAAGGTATGGTTCGAATGAAACTTGAGAATCGACCCACCGATCTACCCAGTCTTCAGGCCTGTGCTGCCATTGGTCAAATGGGTCTGATTCAAACCTGGTCGAGTGTATTGGAAAACCATTCCATTCAAACGGCGCAGGTTTTATTAACCCATGATGACCTGGCAGACCGCCGTCGCTATCTCAATTCATGTGATGCCTTGCAGCACCTGATTGACTGGCATGTAATTCCGGTGATCAATGAAAATGACACGGTTTCGACCGATGAAATTCGCTTTGGTGATAACGATACCCTGGCCGCGATGGTCGCCGGACAGGTACATGCCGATTTGCTGATTATCCTGACCGATCAGCAAGGCATGTTTGACTCCGACCCGCGTTCTAATCCAAATGCCAAACTGTTCCATACCGTGCGTGCATTGGATGAAAGCCTGTTCGATATGGCAGGCGGTGGCGGCAAATTTGGTCGTGGCGGTATGCTGACCAAAGTCCGTGCGGCGCGTCTGGCGGCAAAATCGGGTTGTCCAACCCTGATTGCCAGCGGTGAAAGCGATAATGTCCTGGCGCGTTTAATGTCTGGTGAATTGCTGGGAACCTTGTTTATTACCGACAATGACCGCATTACCGCACATCAGCAATGGCTGGCGGCACATTTACAAACAGCGGGTCGTCTGGTGCTGGATGATGGTGCAGTCAAAGCGATTAAAGACAATCACCGCAGCTTGCTCCCTGTCGGGGTAAAAGCGGTGGAAGGTCACTTTGAACGTGGTGATGTGGTGGAGTGTGTGGACCAAGAGGGGCATCGCATTGCTGTCGGTCGCGTCAACTTCAGTTCGCGTTCCGCTGAAATTGTCAAAGGTCTGGCATCGGATAAGGTGCATCAGGTGTTAGGTGAAGCACGTTCACTTGAAATGATTCACCGTAACCATATGGCGATCTATTAAGTTTTATAGATTCAAAAAATCCCGCTTTAGAGCGGGATTTTTTATATATTTTTTAATTGCTTATTTAATTAAACCACGTTGAATTAGTGCGCTAAATAATTTTTCATAGAGGAACATGACCCGACACATCAGTTTTGTTTGGTAATGATTCCATAATTTTAAACCAGTAAAATTCACAGCCCACGACAAAATAAAGGCACCGGCCATATCAACCGGGAAATGCACACCTACATAAATCCGTGACCATGCCACCAGCCAGGCGACTGCCAGCAAAAACCTGCCAATATCCCGTCGCGCCGAAAAATAATAGGCAAATGCAATACTGCTAAAAATGGTCATGTGATTGCTGGGGAATGAACCTGTTGCTTCGTGTGCAATTAAAGTCTGACCGACATGCATCACAAAAGGACGTGGGGTATTGAACAGGTAAGATGCTACTTCACTGATTGAGAGAGCGACGCAGCAAAAGATAAAGGCTTTTAGAATCAGGGCTTTTGAATTTTGATGACCATAAAACCAAAACAAGGCAAAGCAGGTAATTAGCAGATAGACTAAATCATGGGCGACAAAAGTGGCAAAGTGCATCATCAATGGGGAAGCCTGTTCAGGCACGTTCAGGATGCTAAACAGATCAAGATTTAAACTTTCAAGGGACATGGGACAGTGAGGAGAAATAAAAGCTGAAAGATAGGATGATTTTACAAAAAAATAAAATGAAACCTTCGACAGGATTGTCGCTATATTGTTCCAAATCGCCCATTTAACTCATTAAAAAACCGTGTATGCACACGGTTTTTATTTAAATCATCATTTAATTATTTAAACTGAATTGAACCATTGGCATTGACTGTAATTTTTGATTCACCAGCAGCAACATTTTGCGCATCTGCGGCTTCAGCACCGGCAAATTTCGCCATATTGGCACGCATCATCACCGGTTGTGGGTAATAGTTATTGGTATTCAGGTTGAGGTTCACCAGATTATAACTGGATTTATTCCATGCTGAAGTCAACATTTGTGCACGTTGCTGGAAGTTTTTCGAGGCTTCCACTATCAATTCATTTTCCACTTTTTTACGCTTTGCATCGGAAACGGTAAATTCAATCGACTGGGTCTGGAAATCTTGCTGCAATTCGCTAATTAACTGGCTGACGGCTTTAAAGTCGGTACTTTCTAAACGAATTTCAGCCCGACCACGCCATTCTTTCAATTTCTGGCTGTCATTGTCATACACAGGATAAGTGCTCTGCGTACCCGTTTCGACTTTTACTTGCGGATATTTTTTCGAGGCTGCAATGGCTTGGTTCATGAGCTGTGTGATGAGTGCAGAAAGTTCAGCTGGCTGTTTCTTGCTTCTTTCAATATATAAAACCGCATGCATTTCATCATTGGAAATCTGGCGCGTTGCCTCAGCTTGTACGTTGACTAAATTATAGTTCAGTGGTTCTGCCTGCTGAGCAAAGGCAGCGGTTGAAAGCAGGCTGGCAAATACCAGGGAGGGGAGAGTTAAATATCGCATTATTTTTACCTATTTTTTTGTAAAGAAAAGTTCAGCCTCTGATAGGCATGGTATCGCTACTTCATGAGGATTTTTTGTAGACTTTGTGTCAAGATTGTAAATGATTTCATTTCTATTTCATTTCTTTCATCAAGAATGACTTCTCAAGAAAACATTTAAAAATTATATACTTAATTTTATAAAAATTAAGCGATTACGTTAATTCAATCTTTTGCATAAAAAAAGTATAAAAATAAGGTTTTCTTTAGTCTGTCACACTGTAAGATGATAATTCAATCTAAGATTTGGCTTGATATATTTTTTTGATCGGTTTTGGACAGATAAAGTCATAAAACTTGTTTATTTTATTGAAAAATTCTGTATCATCCGCCGTTTAGTTATGATGTATAAATCAAGTCGTCAAACTAGATTCTATAAAGCACCGAGTCAAAGGACCACAAGTCACCCGACTTATTTCTTTCAACCCATATCAGAGATGGTAATTCGATATGAGCGTTTCTTCTGTAAATCCTGCCACTAAGTCTACTAACGAATACTATTTGACTCGCCAAAGCCAGATGGAATCCAATGTTCGTAGCTATCCACGCAAATTGCCGTTAGCGATAGCAAAAGCCTTAGGTTGTTGGGTTACTGATGTTGAAGGTACAGAGTACCTCGATTGTTTAGCTGGGGCAGGAACATTGGCTTTAGGCCATAATCATCCTGCGGTAATTCAAAGTATTCAGGACACTCTAGCGAGTGGTTTGCCATTACATACTTTAGATTTAACGACACCTTTAAAAGATGCATTTACTGAAGCATTACTTGAACAACTTCCTGGTGGGAAGGAAGAGTATTGCCTGCAGTTCTGTGGCCCGTCTGGTGCAGACGGTACAGAAGCAGCGATTAAATTAGCAAAAACCTATACCGGTCGTAGCTCGGTGATCAGCTTCTCAGGTGGCTATCACGGTATGACACACGGTTCTTTGGCCATGACGGGTAACCTGTCTGCGAAGAATGCAGTCAATGGCTTGATGCCAGGTGTACAGTTTATGCCATATCCGCATGAATACCGTTGCCCGTTAGGCATTGGCGGTGAAGCGGGTGTTGATGCCTTGACTTATTATTTCGAAAACTTCATTGAAGATGTAGAAAGCGGCGTAACCAAGCCGGCAGCTGTGATTCTTGAAGCGATTCAAGGTGAAGGCGGTGTGGTTACAGCACCGGTTAAATGGTTGAAGAAAATCCGTGAAGTGACTGAAAAACACAATATCGTGTTGATTCTTGACGAAGTTCAAGCAGGCTTTGGACGTTCAGGCAAAATGTTTGCCTTTGAACATGCGGGTATTGAACCTGACGTGGTGGTGATGTCTAAAGCAGTCGGTGGTAGCTTGCCGCTTGCAGTACTGGGTATTAAACGCAAATTTGATGCCTGGCAGCCAGCAGGTCACACCGGTACTTTCCGTGGTAACCAATTGGCGATGGGTACAGGTCTTGCAACGATCAAAACCATCAAAGAACAAAATCTTGCACAAAATGCGCAAGAGCGTGGTGATTTCCTGCAAGCTGAATTGAAAAAATTGGCAGTGGAATTCCCATGTATCGGTAACGTGCGTGGCCGTGGTCTGATGATCGGTATCGAGATTGTTGACGAACGCCAAAAAGCAGATCACATGGGTTCATTACCGGGTGATTCTCAATTGGCTGCTGCTATTCAGGCTGCATGTTTCGACAACAAGCTGTTGCTTGAGAAAGGTGGCCGTAACGGTACAGTGATCCGTTTACTTTGCCCGCTTATCATCACGCAAGACGAATGTGTTGAAGTGATTGCCCGCTTTAAGAAAGCAATCGCTGAAGCGCTTGTTGCAGTTCGAGGTGCTTAAGGCATGGTAGATTTTGCAGAACACCGTAAAGCGTTATTCTGCAATGATGCAGGTTCTATTGCTGACTATCAGTCAGCAATGGACGAAGCGGTAAAAGCCGTTTCTGCATGGTTGCAAAACGACAAAATGTACACCGGCGGCAGCATTAAAGAGCTGCGCAGTGCGATTGCATTTCATCCTTCAAAAGAAGGCATGGGTCTACATAAGTCGCTTGAACGTATGGTTGAGCTTTTCTTAAATAAAAGCCTGAAAGTACATCATCCGCACTCGTTAGCACATTTGCATTGCCCAACCATGGTGGCGAGCCAGATTGCAGAAGTATTGATTAACGCAACCAACCAGTCTATGGACTCATGGGATCAAAGCCCGGCCGGTTCATTGATGGAAGTGCAGTTGATTGACTGGCTGCGTCAAAAAGTCGGTTATGGCTCAGGTCAGGCAGGTGTATTCACCTCTGGCGGTACCCAGTCGAACCTGATGGGTGTGCTGCTTGCGCGTGATGCCTGCATCTCGAAAAACTGGAAAGACGAAAACGGCAATCCGTGGTCTGTTCAGCGCGATGGTATTCCTGCGGATGCTATGCGTAATGTCAAAGTCATCTGTTCTGAAAATGCACACTTCTCTGTGCAAAAGAACATGGCGATGATGGGCATGGGCTTCCAGTCTGTAGTCACTGTTCCTGTGAACGAAAATGCACAGATGGATGTAGACGCACTGGAAAAAACCATGGCTCACCTTCAGGCTGAAGGCAAGATCGTGGCATGTGTGGTTGCAACTGCGGGCACGACCGATGCGGGTGCGATTGATCCACTCAAACAGATTCGTGAAATCACCAACAAATACGGCGCTTGGATGCACATTGACGCAGCTTGGGGTGGTGCACTGATTCTGTCGAATGACTATCGTTCATTGCTTGATGGTATTGAGCTGTCTGATTCCGTGACACTGGATTTCCACAAACATTATTTCCAGACCATTTCATGTGGCGCGTTCCTGTTGAAAGACGAAGCCAACTACCGTTTCATGCATTACGAAGCTGAGTACTTGAACTCTGCTTATGATGAAGAACATGGTGTGCCGAACCTGGTGTCCAAGTCATTACAAACGACTCGTCGTTTTGACGCGTTGAAACTCTGGATGACGGTAGAAGCATTGGGTGAAGAGCTTTACGGTTCCATGATCGATCATGGCGTGAAACTGACCCGTGATGTTGCTGATTACATCAAAGCGACTGACGGTTTAGAGCTTCTGGTTGAACCGCAATTTGCTTCGGTCTTGTTCCGTGTAGTACCGGCAGGCTACCCAGTAGAATTGTTGGATACACTAAACCAGAATGTTGCGGACGAACTGTTTGCACGTGGTGAAGCGAACATTGGTGTAACTAAAGTGGGTCAGGTTCAATCCTTGAAAATGACTACTTTAAGCCCGGTGGCGACTTTAGAAAACGTGAAGAACCTGCTTGCACTGGTGCTTGCAGAAGCGGATCGTATCAAAGGTCCAATCGCTGACGGTACATATACGCCGGCAATTGATTAATCGATTGTCTGCGTGAAAGGAGGAGGCCACACGGTCTCCTTTTTTTGTGCTTAAGATTGTACAACCTCATTTGATTTATGCGGCATCAATCATATTGTGTGGGTTGAGTCTTAATTTTCAGGGATGAGGAATATATTCCGTAAGACAAACAAAAATCCTTTTCGTTACTGAAGGAATATTCTTCCTTCTTAATGCCGCGGTGACATCCATGTCAAATGATCCGATTGAGAGATGTGGTTTAAAATTTTTGCTTTAAATTCGAGCTGCAACCTATAGGCTAAAACCTTTCAGATACCAGTATTCTGCAAGCAAGTCCGAGTCATGTTCTTTAAAAACCATGTGAACGGGTCAATCAGGATTAAAATTTTTAATTGTTTTACTGTTTATGGTCATATCACTGTCATTATTTATTTTTGACTATATGACAAAGCTATGTTCTATGAAATTTCAAAGATTTGGACCAGTGCTGGAAAAAAAGAGCAGTGTAAATCTGAGAGAGCGGAGTGAAAGCCTGATACAGATAGAAAAGAAATCCAGGAATAGAAGATTTTTATTGTTTGATCATAGAATAAACACCCTGCAAGTAGAAAAAGAAGCATGAGAAAATGACAGATTTAAGAATTATTACAAATTTACAGTTAAAAATAATCCCTGAATAATATTTCTGATGGATTTTTAGTTATTGAATTTAAAAGGTATTTTTAAGGATTCTACAAAAGAAAGGAATTATCATAAAAGCGTCACAATGCTGTAACTTGATTGTCATATTCTAAAATCAAAATGCAATCATCGAAATAAGTACAAAACTTTATAAAAAGTAGCGTACTTCAAAATTGCATCTATTGAAGAGAGAAAAGAATGCGCTTAAACCATATCGCACTTGCTTTAGCAGTTTCAGGGGCAGCTGTAGCAACAACCGCAAATGCAGCTCGTGACACCATCCAGATTGCTGGTTCTTCGACTGTTTTGCCATACGCGAGTATTGTAGCAGAAGAATTTGGTAATACTTTCCCGCAATTTAAAGCACCGGTTGTTGGTTCTGGTGGTACATCTGGCGGTTTAAAACAATTTTGTCAGGGTGTAGGTGACAATACCATCGACATCGCCAACGCATCTCGTAAAATCAAAGATACTGAATTGGCGGCATGTAAAAAAGCTGGCGTAAACCAGGTGATTGAAATTAAAGTGGGTTATGACGGTATTGTATTTGCGTCTAACTCAAAGAAAGCAGCTTATAAACTGCGTCCACAACATGTATTTGCTGCATTGGCAGCAGAGTTGCCTTCACAAGGTAAACTGGTTCCAAACCCTTATACACGCTGGAACCAAATTGACAAGGCACTTCCAAATGAACCAATTACTTTAGTAATTCCGGCTTCTAACCACGGTACACGTGAAGTGTTCCAGGAAAAAATGGTTGAGGCAGGTTGCGAATCTTATGCATATTTCAAAAATTTAGACAAAGATGCACAGAAGAAAGCATGTTCGACTTTCCGTAAAGATGGCAAAGTCATCGAAATTTCTGGTGATTACACTGAAACACTGGCACGTTTAAAAACTTCTCCAAGTGCGGTAGGCGTGTTTGGTTTAGGTTTCTATGATCAAAACCGTGACAAATTGCGTGTTGCTACAGTAAACAATGTGACTCCATCAGAGAAAACCATTCTGAATGGTTCTTATCCGGTATCACGTCCATTGTACTTCTACGTGAAAGGTGAGCACCTTAAATCAATCAAAGGCTTACAACAGTATTCTGAGTACTTCCTGAATAAGAAAGTTTCAGGTAAAGGTTCTAAACTGGAAAAAGCGGGTCTGATTTCTATGTCAGATAAAGAACGTGCCAAAATTCTTGCAAATTTGAAAGCCGGTAAAGCGGTTAAGTAATTAGGTTGAATGAGCTGACGGTAGAATTATTTCTACCTTCGGCTTTTTTGCATAGACAAGTTTTTCAAAGCATGAAAATTGAAAAATGCTGGAGAATACATGAATCTGCTACTTATGGGTGTGTTATTGGCATTGATCGCCATCGCCTATCAAATCGGGTTATCGAAAAGCCGTAACCTAGCAGGTAAGGGAAATAACACTGCAAAACTACACTCTCGTCCTGGCTATTATGGGGCGCTGGTGGCTTTATGGTGTGGTATCCCTGCTTTTTTAATTTTACTGGTTTGGAATATTGTCGAACCGAATATTCTGCGTCATGTGGTGTTAAATAATGTGCCTGCAAATGTTGCAGCCACATTGGATCGTGCAGGCATAGAAGTGCTCATTGATCGTGTTCAAGCGATTGCCTCAGGTTTCGGGGTGAGTGATCAAGCTGCGGCCTATGAAATTGCAGCGGCACAGCAACTCGCAAAAATTGAAACCATTAGTTCCTTTGCCAAATTGGCTTTGGTGATCTGTGCCGCCCTGGTGGGTCTGGTGATGGCCAAAAAGCGCATTGCCCAGCAATATCGTGCCCGTAACCAGGTTGAAAAAATCATTAATTGGGGCTTGGCGCTATGCTCTGGTGTGGCAATCCTAACCACCATCGGCATTGTGCTTTCAATGTTTAGCGAAGCCATGCGCTTCTTCCATTTTGTAAGTCCGATCGATTTCTTTTTTGGTACGGAATGGAATCCTGGGTTTAGTACTTCCGGAAATGCAGAGGGCAGTTATGGCCTGGTGCCATTAATCTGGGGAACCCTCATGGTGAGCGGAATCGCCTTATTGGTTGCGGTTCCTGTTGGACTGATGATTGCCATCTATCTGGCTGAATATGCACCATCAGGTTTTCGTGCCTGGGCCAAACCTGCCATTGAAGTTTTAGCCGGTATTCCAACCATTGTATATGGCGTGTTTGCATTGATGGTCATTGGCCCATTTTTCAAGTTGCTTGGCGAAAGCATTGGACTGCACATTAATGCAACCAGTGCCTTAACTGCCGGTTTTGTTATGGGCATCATGATTATTCCGTTCGTGTCGTCACTGTCGGATGACATTATTACCCAGGTACCACGTGCACTACGCGACGGTTCATTAGGTTTAGGTGCAACCAAATCTGAAACCATTCGTCAGGTAGTCCTGCCGGCTGCACTGCCGGGTATTATTGGCGCATTCCTACTTGCTGCTTCACGTGCAATTGGTGAAACCATGATTGTGGTTCTGGCAGCAGGGAACAGTCCATTACTGCATGTCAATCCGCTAGAAGCCGTATCTACAGTCACCATTACCATTGTGAACCAGTTAACCGGCGATACCGACTTTGCCAGTCCGCAAGCTTTGGTTGCCTTTGCATTAGGTCTAACGCTGTTTGTGATTACGTTAGGTTTAAACATTGTTGCACTGTATATCGTGCGTAAATATCGCGAGCAATACGAATGAGTACATCAAATACATCTTCTATGGGTCAAAGCCTTGACCCACAGGCTGCAGCTGAATTACGCGAAAAACGTAAACAGAAAATTGCCAGTTCTTTAGCGAAACGTCATCGTAAAGAAAAGACATTCCGTATTATGGGCTTTTCTGCAGTTGTGACAGGTCTGTTCTTTGTGGTGCTTTTATTCGGAAGTATTTTAGCGAAAGGCTTGCCTGCCTTCTGGCAAAACAGTATTTCTGTACCGGTCTATTTCGATCCGGCCATCATTCAGGTAGGGGCCAAACCTACCCCGAAAGAGGGTGAATCTCCAGCCCAGTTTGAAGAGCGTATCATTGCCTGGCAAACCGAAATGGGCATGGTGGATTGGGATGCACTGATCGTCAATGGCATTATTGCAAAAGACCCTTCAAGTGCATCAAAGCGTGATGAGTTATCCGGTTTGTATACCAGTTCAGAAGCCTATCGCCTGCGTGATATGGTCCTGGCTGATCCAACACTGATTGGCAAAAAAGAAGAGATCAAGATTCTGGCCGATGCCAATGTCGACGTATGGCTAGCAGGTAATATTGACCGCAGTTTACCTGATGACCAGCAACAGCTGAGTCCTGAAACTCGCCAGCTTGCCGATGATTTAAAAGCCAAAGGTGTGATTGAAAATACTTTCAATACCAATATCTTTACTACGCCTGACTCACGCAGTTCACCTGCAACTTCCGGTCTTGCGGGTGCATTCATGGGCTCATTGTTCATGATGCTGATCGTGATTTTTATCTCGATTCCGATAGGTGTGGCATCAGCCATTTATCTTGAAGAATTTGCACCTAAAAACTGGATTACCGATGTTGTTGAAGTGAATATCAATAACCTGGCAGCCGTTCCTTCGATTGTCTTCGGTTTGCTCGGTGCCGCGATTTTTATTGGCTGGATGCATTTGCCTCTTTCTGCACCGTTGGTCGGTGGTCTGGTTCTGAGCCTGATGACCTTGCCAACTGTAATTATTACCACTCGTGCATCACTAAAAGCCGTGCCACCATCGATTCGTCAGGCGGCATTGGGTTTAGGCGCTTCCCGTGTACAAACGGTATTTCATCATGTGTTGCCGTTGGCACTGCCGGGTATTTTAACCGGTGCCATTATTGGGGTAGCACAAGCACTCGGTGAAACCGCACCCTTACTTCTGATTGGGATGAGCGCATTCGTGGCCAGTGTGCCAACATCGCCACTCGATCAATCCACTGCATTACCGGTACAAATTTTCTTATGGCAGGGTAATGAATTGCGTAACTTCTTTGAAGGACGTACTGCTGCCGCAATTATTGTCTTACTGGCGCTGATGGTTGGATTAAACAGCCTTGCCATCTGGTTACGTAAGAAATTTGAAGTACGCTGGTAAGGTGAGGACAATATATGAATACTGTAACAGATATGACACAAGCAAATTCCTTAGAACAGGATGAATCCGTGAATCCAGAACAGAAACAGTTTACAGCTCCTGAAGTCGATCAAAAACATCCTGGTACTTCATTTGTTTCTCAATTCGATACTCATGCTTCAACGAAAAAAGAAAATGAAACGTCGAATGTTAAGATAAGTACTTCAGATGTCCATGTTTACTATGGCGAAGCAGAAGCCATTAAAGGTATTGACATCAATATCTATGAAAATGAAGTGATTGCCTTTATTGGTCCATCGGGATGTGGCAAGTCAACCTTCCTGCGTACCTTAAACCGTATGAACGACACCATTGATTCATGTCGCGTGACCGGTAAGGTGATGTTGGATAATCAGGATATCTATGACCCGAATCTGGACGTGGTTTTACTGCGTGCACAAGTTGGTATGGTATTCCAGAAACCGAACCCATTCCCGAAATCGATTTTTGATAACGTGGCATATGGCCCTAAACTGCATGGTTTGGCGCGCGATAAATATGATCTGGAAGAAATTGTGGAAAATAGCCTGCATAAAGCGGGGCTGTGGAATGAAGTCAAAGACCGTTTGAACCAGCCGGGTACAGGTCTTTCGGGTGGTCAGCAGCAACGTTTGTGTATTGCGCGTACCATTGCGGTCAGTCCGGAAGTCATTCTGATGGATGAACCATGTTCGGCGCTGGATCCGATTGCAACGGCCAAAATTGAAGAACTGATTTCAGAGCTTTCAACCCAATATACCATTGCGATTGTAACTCACTCGATGCAACAGGCTGCGCGTGTATCTGACCGTACTGCCTATTTCCATTTAGGTGACTTGATTGAAGTCAATTCAACTGAAAAAGTCTTTACCCAGCCAGACCATCAATTGACTGAAGCCTATATTACCGGTCGTTTTGGTTAATCTGAACACCAAATTTAAAAAGAGCCGTAAGGCCACTGCTGTCCCACAAATATCACAAGAAGAACCTCAATTGAGGTTCTTCTTGTTTTCGCCATTTTTTATCAGGCACAAAGAGTGACCTTAAAAGTTTCCTTTCAAATAAATTGACCTGAATAATTCGCAATAAACGCTGAANCACTGCTGTCCCACAAATATCACAAGAAGAACCTCAATTGAGGTTCTTCTTGTTTTCGCCATTTTTTATCAGGCACAAAGAGTGACCTTAAAAGTTTCCTTTCAAATAAATTGACCTGAATAATTCGCAATAAACGCTGAATACTCCATTCTTCTTGTGCCATGTGTTTAGCGAAGTTCACCAGCAAATAGGCGATTAATGCAATCCATATTTGCGTTTGTATCGCATTGCGGCTTCGACCTAGAAATGACTTCAGTTTTAAATTCTGCTTGATGGCTTTAAAGAATAACTCAATCTTCCAGCGGTCTTTATAAATTGCAGCAATGGTGGATGCTGCCAGATGAAAGTTGTTGCTCAGAAATTCGAATGTTCTTTTCTTATCTGTATCATAAAAC
>NZ_JACHVD010000040.1:0-4321 GCF_025377055.1 Acinetobacter sp. T_3_1
TACATTATACGAAATCAGTCTAATAATAATTTCACCAAGATAAATATATATCCGCACCAGGATAAAAGTTAATGTTCAGACCAGGATAAAAATTAATAAAATGTAATATTATGCCAACGATAAAAAATTATGATAACGAAGAATCAATAACTTATGAAATTTTATGTTTGACCAGGATAACTTCCCAGGTGATACATAATGCCAATGCACCAGGTAAAGACCTGGACATAATTAGCATTATACGAAATCAGTCTAAATCAAAAAAAACTAAAATTTTATGAATAATTATCAAACCAAAAAACAAGATTACAGACAATAAAGTAAAATGCCAGGTAGGCAAAGAATAAAGATGTTCAAAAAATTCAATCATTGTTCTCTCCAGTCAGTTCGGGCGGAACACGCCCTCTGTTATTACCTATTAGCTTCATCTTCCCGGATTATGTAATCAAAGAGAAGAAGTTTCAAAATTCGTTTGCTTCGGTTCGGGAACACTCCGTTCCCTCTTTTGATTTTGAGCAAAGTAATTAAATGGACGATAACCATCTAACCATCTAAGACAATCTTGCTGAGAAATAGCTGTCATATAATTACCCTGCTGATCAATGGCAACAAGTTTGCCACTGGAGAGCTTAATCACACCCGACATTCTTGGAAAATCCGTTGGTTGTACTTGTGGTTGATAATCAAATTCATAAGGCTTGTTAGGATTATAAGAAACAGTTTGAACGACACGACCCGAAGAATCTACAGATGAGCCATTTTTGCCTAAATCATTAAACCATTTTACACATTCAGGTTTTTCAACATTCACAGCCTTACGACATTCTAAATCGGCATTAAATTGATTATTAGCAGCATCGGCAGAAGATACAGCACCAGCAATAGACTGAGGATTAACTTCATTTTGTTTATCTTGTTGTACTTTTTCACCTGAAATCCCTGAGATTGCATTTCTTGCTAACTTATCACCACCGGACTTTGTAAATAAAAAATATGCCGCGGACATTAAAACAATAATGGCAATAATTGCATAAATGAACTTACTTTGAATTTTAAAGTTAATAGAAGTATGAGCGGATGCGCTTGTATACATATCTTGCCATTTCTTCTTATAAAAAAATTTATAGCTATCCTGATATTTCACAGAGCGTTCAGATACAGCAGCTTGCCACGGATCACGAAGCCATCTTTCAAATTCGTAGATTGTTGCAAAGTTTGGTTTTTGAATAGGACGTTTTACCAAATACATTTTTTCAATTAATGCTCTAATACCCTTATTCAATCTTTGTGGGTCTTGAGTCATTAAAATAATGTCTTTATTTTGGTGTGCATGTGTTGTCAAATCCACAATCATAGGATTTTGAGACATTTTTCCATCACTATCGGTATATTCAGGCCGTTTATGAATTTCGTCCATAAAGATAATGGAATTATCAGGAACATCACGCCAATCAGCAGGTGCAGGATGGATAAAATCGCATTTTTCTGAATGTCCTTCAATATCAGAATAAATCTCCCTAACAATGTCTTTCTCAGGGTCAAACTTTCCTGAATCAATTCTTTTTTGTATTTCAAGATTTTTTAAGTGATAGTCATAAGCTGTTTTAACAGCAAATTGACTTTTGCCGTGTCTAGGTTGGCCCACAGTAAGATAAATAGCCATTATTGAACCCTACCAAATGAAATTTTATTAATCATCAAAGTTATTTTTAAAGTACATGCACCAACGATAATTGAAATACCATAATCGAGATTTCCAAGAGATAGAATCTGTAAAACGTCAGCAGATAACTGCCCCCATTCACGCTGTGCATGACCGATCAATTGCTGAAATAAAGTCATAACAACAGCACTGGAGAACATGCCAAGACCTAAACCCTTTAAAACAGTTTTACCAAACTTGCTTAATACCCAATCTGCAACAGAAACAAGAAGTAATTTTAAGGTCATGAGTCACCATCCTCGCCCTTGCGACCGACACCAATCAGAATCATTGCACCCGAAATAAAACCAATAAGCGGAGCAATAAAAGACCATTTAGACGCAAGTTGACAAATAGGCTCATAACTTATTTCAGTTGATCCACCAGTGCCGAAAGTTACAGGCACTTGAATAGGTGCAGGGCAACCAGGTGTACCCTGAAAAGTTGATGTATCTAAAGCACCAATATCTATTTGTTGAATTTCAGGAGGATCATTGTCTGTATCTTCATTTTCGTCATTTTTTGCCCATTCTTTTGCAGCAGTCCAAGCTTCTGAGATAGATAAAGCCCATTCTTCGGCTTTTGATTTTCCTGTATTCCACCAATCAGCAAGAGTAGTAGGAAAAGAAATTACAGTTTGAGCAGCTTCACAAATTGTAGGTGCCCAATCACAAAAAATTGGGAATTCTAAAGAAATATCAGTGGGAGGTGCTTGCTCACCAGTAACAGGATCAGCTTGTGGAGTAGCAGTAGCTGTACCAGTTCCAGCATTAGCAGCGGCATCTGAATCAGCAGACTTTGTAGAAGCAGATTTATTTAATTGATCAGTAATAGGACGAGCTTTGGTTTCGTCTGTTTCAGCTTCTGCAACAATGTCAGCAGCAGCAGCAGTAGTAGCAACCTGAGCAGCAGCTTTTTTATCAGTATCAGACTCAGCATTAGAAATTACCTGAGCAGATACAACGTCTAGAGGTAAAGTTTTTTTCTCTCGTTCAGCATTTGGATCATAAGCAGGATTAACTACACGGTNCAGCAGCAGCAGTAGTAGCAACCTGAGCAGCAGCTTTTTTATCAGTATCAGACTCAGCATTAGAAATTACCTGAGCAGATACAACGTCTAGAGGTAAAGTTTTTTTCTCTCGTTCAGCATTTGGATCATAAGCAGGATTAACTACACGGTATACATACTCACGACCAGTAGAAGAAGGAGAGGAAGGAGATTTAGTTGTAACCGCAACTATTACTAATTGACCTTCATCAGAAATAATAGCACCTGCAGAAACTTCAAATTCAGAGGGTAATTGAGCTTTTGTAAAAGCTTCTGCGGCAGCTTGTGGAGAGCCAAAGTAACCTAAAGAAGCATAGTTACCATTCCAATAAAGGTTTAAAAATTGAGGACAAGATTGAGGAGTAGGACAAGAAAGAGATGATTCTTTGTAATAAACAATTTGATTGTTTGAAGGATCAAGAACCCAATCAACAGCACCTATTAGCTGTTCAACTGCTACAGATAAAGCAACACCAGCTACACCACGTGCCAAAACTTTAGAAACTTGAGAAACTGCTGGAGTAATCTTGGCTGTACCAGTTTTTATATAATTTTTGCCATCAATGATAACCTGCTTAGTTCCTTCATAAACAGTTGAAGCACCTTGAGCAACACCACCACCCAAAGCCCAACCGCCAACATTGGCAGCATTTGCAGTACTTGTAAAAAATAGAGAATAAACGAGAAGAATTGGAATTATTTTTCTTAAAAAAGCTTTGATCCAACGATGATCCACATGATTATGCATATATATGCCCCTAAACTTTCAATATCCATTTTCATTGATCTCACTGGAGAAGGCGAAAGCCCCTAAAAAATATAGAGGCTTGTCACCGATTTGTTACATTGCTGAACGTGCCCATTTAAATACTTTAATCACAACAACAAGCGACAGCACTGCAAGACCAATAGCACTAACAGTTGTTACACCGTCAGTAATTGTTCCAACAACAGCAGTTGTGTCGATTGGTGCTGCATTAGAAGCCCCAACAGTTCCGGCAACGGCAACACCTAAGCCATAACGACGAGCATTATTTTTAAAATGTGAAGCTTGAGTTTGTAGAGCTTGTTTTTGTTGTTCCATAATAGAACCCCTTTTATTTAAGTGCTTTAATGCACATTTTGACGACAAATACCGTTGCAAACACAAGCAGACAAGCAAAACCAATGGTGTTACCCTCAACGAGTGTCAACTCTGGCAATAAAGTAGGCGGAACCATTTCCACCCACTGCAAGCAATGGTTTGTTGTTACTTCGACGTTTTGACAGACCATTGCCATTTCTTAAATTCTCTTTGTACAGTTGTAAAAATGCTTGAAATAAACCAATTGATCAGAGAATTTTGCACCGCATTTCTTGCACTTATAAATAAGCTGTGACATTATAATTATTACCCTAACCTATTGATTTATTTACATATTATACATTATACGAAATGTTATAAATTAAACCTTTAATACTTAAGGGTTTTTCTTAGGTACTGGCTTAACACTGAAAATTTGCATCTGTGCACCAAACTTGGTTTGTTGCTCTACAAACTGAATTTCTACTTCTTGTGCATTGTCTGCACA
>NZ_JACHVD010000041.1:0-3227 GCF_025377055.1 Acinetobacter sp. T_3_1
CCTATACGGATGAATATATTGCAGAAATCACTCAACGTTTGAATCATCGCCCAAGAAAAAGACTCGGCTTTAAAAGTCCGAGTCAGGTATTATGGCAACAACATGGTGTTGCACTTCAAATGCTAATCTAAGAGGATAAAAAAGAATGGGGATTCAGCACTAGGTTGAAACTTAATACGAGATCAAAGGGGACAATTTTACTTTGCCATTTGTAAGGTAAAAGGGGGCAGTTTTAGAATGCCGTTGACACTGATGCGGTTAT
Source organism: Acinetobacter sp. T_3_1 (assembly GCF_025377055.1). Lineage (NCBI taxonomy): Bacteria > Pseudomonadati > Pseudomonadota > Gammaproteobacteria > Moraxellales > Moraxellaceae > Acinetobacter > Acinetobacter sp. T_3_1. The sequence continues at coordinate 263 of NZ_JACHVD010000041.1, forward strand.
AATTGAAATAGTTAACTGTCCAAGCTGAAATTACTTGAAATGTTCAAAAACTTGCAGAGGTTTATGATTGATGATGTAGATACAGATGTTTGTGTCTAAGAGGTAAATCACTTGAAGTCCTCAAGCACTTGCTCATCTTGATCAGCTCGTTCCAGTTGAAATTCTACTTCAAACTCGTTAATTGCCTCTAACATAATGTCCCAGGGATTATCGATAGGTAGTAACAAGACACCACGACCAAAACGTTTAATAGCAACTTCGTTGCCATTAAAGCGAAATGCCTTGGGTAATCTAACAGCCTGACTTCGACCTGTTTGAGAAACTTTTGCAATTTCCATTTTTATTCTCCAGATATGATATCTACCATTGATATATATCATGCCATTAAATAATTGCTATGGATAGATTTGTTGAATAAGAGTTATTTGCTAATTCTGTATTTAATTTAGAAGGTAAGTCTATGTAAAAAATAGGAAAAAATTATTTTAATCTTCAGCAATTACTGTCCAAGTAGTTATTGATTCCGTAATTTGCACGGATAGGCTCTTTTAGTGGTTCTGGTACATGCTGCTTTCTTTAATCTTCTTTTTGGCTTAATAAGTAGATTTAGTGCCAACTCACAATAAATACAATTGTGATTCCAACCATAATTTTCAACATAACGTAGATAAGAGAAACACAGACCAAAGCCCCAATCTGCATTTTCTTCTGTCAGTTCAATGAGCGCATTCTCATTAGTGAGTTTAGCTTGATAACGATAGTAAGTTTCACTGATATTAAATGCACGACAAGCTAAACGAATACTAATAACATGGTGAGCAACTGCCTGTTGTGCCATTTGACGTTGCTGAGATGGCTTCACCACTTTTTTGACATCACTTCCAGGATAATCTCTGCTTTTAAAAGTTCTTCAGCATACATCTTTTTAAGTCTGGTATTTTCTGCTTCACTAGAGTCCCCATAATTAGAGCTAGAAATAGTGCAGTTTGCACAATTTTTTTCTTACTTTTCCTTTACTAGAATGCAACGGTAGGTTTTTAAATTAATGATGCGCTTTTGAGATGAACACAAGTGGTTATTAGTATGGTTACCTAAAACTAATATTCAAATAAATATATTAATTAAAACAATTAATTAAAATTATATGTGATGCGTATGTTACGCATCATATAAGTTTCTATATATTTTGATATAATTAAAGTGAACAGTGCCATTGATGGTTTCATTTAATATCATGAGTCTTACAGAATCCAAGGTTCGCCAAGCTAAACCAAGGGAGAAAATTTACTTCCTAGCCGACGATGATGGTCTTAGTCTTAAGATTGAACCAAATGGAACCAAGTCATGGAGTTATCGTTTTTCAGTTCCTGGAAGCAATAAACGATCTCGTATCAAACTTGGCGTTTATCCAGACATGAGCCTGAAAGAGGCAAGATCCGAAAGAGATGAACGGAAATTAATAGAAACGTATCCACACCGATCTAACAAAAAAGATCATGTGCTACTATTTTCACAAGTAGCAGAGGAGTGGCTAGCTTTTAAAAGAAAAAACGCTTTAGATGATGAACCACGCTGTGGTGTTGTACAACTTGCACAAAAATGTCTAGAAAGTGATATTTTACCGGAATTAGGTGAGCTGCCATTTCAAGAAATTAGACGTTTTGAACTGGTCAGTGTAATCCGAAAAATTGAGTCCCGTGGAGTTAAAGAACCCACAAAAAAAGCATGTAGTTATTTAAATCAGCTGTATGACTATGCTGTGGCAATGGGATATTGTGAATTTAATATTGCGAGTGGTTTACATAAAGTATTAATTACACAGAAAATTAAACGACATTACCCGTATTTAAAAACCGGTGAGGATCTAGCCGGATTTACTTTGCGGTTAAATGAAGTTAATAGCCATCCAATTATTAAAAAAGCATTATGGTTAAAATTATATACAGGAGCACGTGGTGCCGAAATTCTGGCAGCAGAACCACAACACTTTGATTTAAAAAACAAAATATGGCGTATTCCTGCGAAACATGTAAAACAATTTAGGCGTAAAGTTATTTTAGGCTTTGATATACCCGATTATATTATTCCACTATCTACCCAAGCAGTAGAGGTTGTTAAATCCTCATTAGAATGGTCATTTGGTGAAAAATATGTGTTTTCTAGTCCGCGACAAAAGGATAAACCCTTACATTTTAATACCTTGAATAGTGTCATCCGACGTATGGGTTATGATAAACATCAATTGTCCTCGCATGGCTTACGTTCGACGCTCAGTACCATTTTAAATGAATCGGGACTTTTTCAACATTCCTGGATTGAAGCTCAGCTTTCTCATACAGATAAAGACAAAACACGGGCTAGCTATAACCACGCTCAATATCTAGAACATAGGCATGAAATGATGCAATGGTGGGCTGATTATTTAACTACAGTTAAATGATAAATGTATTTCTAATTTAGGAGTGGCTTTGTTGCACAAACCTTCAAAAGCTGATATTTCTTCCAAACCATCCAAGCATATGCTTGTCGAGCTACGATCACCCGTCGGCAATGTTTCGTGTCATAAGACCATCTATATAGACGGTGTCAACGGAACCAATCTGCTCATCTTGTTGAATTTGGCTGAGTAAATCACCGAGTACCTGTGAATCACTGACATTTTTTTTGTGAGCTGAACTACCCGTATTTGCAGTGTTTCTGCATCTATATAAATGTGGAGTTTACGCCATAGGCGACAATATTTAGGTTGATGTTTCTTGCGGTTCCATTCTACTTCACCCAGGAATTTTGGCACTGTTGCAAATAGGCTGACATGATAAGCTAAATATCTTATTTATTTCGAGATACAGCAGATGAATCCCTTCCATGGTCGGCACTTTCAAGGTGAAATCATTCTTTGGGCTGTTCGTTGGTATTGTAAATATGGCATCAGCTATCGTGAACTTCAAGAAATGCTCGCTGAACG
>NZ_JACHVD010000042.1:0-2937 GCF_025377055.1 Acinetobacter sp. T_3_1
GTCTAAATCGATTGGATTAGAGAGTATTGAATTGGGTATGTTTGGCATTTCATGCAGACAAGCAGCCTCTGCCACACTCCAAATATTCTGGAATGTGAATAAGAGTACCAATATCTGGATTAGAAATGTTTTTCTCTTCATACACAAATCTGTATTTAAAACACCAATCGGAAGCTAACCAAAGCTATCTAAGATCTGATCACAAAATTTAAGTCACCTTAATCTTTTTGCAGCCTTAAGTAAAGATATACAGAGTTTTTGAAAAAAGCATAGGTCTAGATAATCAAGCTAGATTTTTTAGAACTCCACATTGGTCAATTGTACATAAACCATCACAAGTACCTCTTAAATCAGATAATTGTTCAATAAGCTTTTGTTGCTTGATTATATTTTCTCTGATAGCACTGACATGTAAGTCAATTAATTCATTCACATCTGAACAATTTTTCTTGGGATTATCTTTATAGGTGAGTAATTGACGAATTTCATTCAAACTCATATTTAAAGTTCGGCAATTCAAAATAAACTTAATTCGCTCAACATAGCCTATATCGTAAAGGCGGTAATTTCCTTCCGTTCTTTCGGGTTCCGGAATTAAACCTTCCTTTTCATAAAACCTAATTGTTAATACTGAACATGAGGTTTTTTTAGAGAGTTCACCAATTTTTAAATGCATTGAGTTGGTATTTCCAAAAAATCTTGACTCTATAGTAACTATAGGGATTCTAATATTCAAAGTTTATAATTTTTTTAATGGGTATAATTATGAGTGGTTGTGGATGTAGTAAAGAAACACCATGCGAAGATAAGAAATCTCAACAAGAAAATCATCCATCAATTGCAGAAGCAAACAATTCAAAGAATTGTGATAATACGCTTAGCTGTTGTGGTGAAGAGGAAGAAAAAAAATCTTCATCTCCTTGCTGTAACACTTCAAACAGTTGTGAAGATACCGCTCAATCCTGTTGTGGTTCTGATCCCAAAGAAAATTTAAGCACTGAAGACGTTTTAAAAGATTCGCACTACATGAGTGAATACTTAGTTCCCAAAATGGATTGTTCTGCGGAAGAACAGATGGTTCGTATGGCGCTATCTTCAATTGATGGTGTTCAAAAACTCATCTTTGATTTACCTAACCGGTCTTTAAAGGTTCTACATAATCAAAAAGATGAAAATATAACTACCAAACTTGAAGCTTTGGGTTTTGGTGCAAAGCTTGTGAAGACTGAAACTTATATAAGCAATCAACAGGCTAAGCAAACAAGTACCTATACCATTCCTAAAATGGATTGCTCTGCTGAAGAGCAAATGGTCCGTATGGCTCTTGCAGATATTGAAGCAGTTAAAGGTCTTACTTTTGATCTTCCCAATCGAAAACTGAAAGTCTTCCATAATGAAGGGAGTCAGCAAATTACGGCCAAACTTGAAGGACTGGGTTTTGGAGCGAAACTTGATGAAACACAGCTTTCTTCAGGCGATATACCTAATGAACCTGATCCTGTGAGACAAGCTAAAGTACTTAAACTGTTATTAGGCATTAATGCTCTACTTTTCTTTATAGAATTCATCAGCGGAATTATTGCTGCGTCTACAGGATTGATTGCTGATTCTCTAGATATGTTTGCCGATGCAGCCGTTTATGGTATTGCGCTATATGCCGTCGGAAAAGCTGCGAAATATCAAGTGAAAGCAGCCCATTTCGCAGGTTGGATTCAGTTATTACTTGCTGTCATCGTGATTATTGATGTCATTAGACGATTCATGTTTGGAAGCGAGCCAGAATCAACGCTCATGATTGTTATTGGCCTGCTCGCACTTATAGCTAACGTGACATGCTTATATCTTATTTCTGGTCATCGAGAAGATGGCGCACATATGAAAGCCAGTTGGATTTTCTCGGCGAATGACGTTGTCGTAAATATGGGCGTTATATTTGCCGGTGTACTCGTGGCGTGGACGGGATCAGCTTACCCAGACTTAATCATTGGCATCCTGGTTTCTTTATTCGTGCTTAATGGTGCTCGAAAGATTTTGGCTTTGAAGTAAGAGTATCGAAAATGAATCTATTTCAAGTTAAACAAAATCAGATCGTCAAAATTAGAGATCTCAAAAAAGGTAATCAATACAGTCATACCACTGATCCCGTATTGGAACGGCTCCAACTATTAGGTTTTAGAGAGGGTGAAACTCTACAAGTACTCGCTAAAGGTGTTTTTGGCGGAGATCCTGTTTTAGTTCAAATTGAAACTTCAAGATTCGCATTAAGAAAGAATGAAGCTGAAAGAGTTTTTGTAGAGTTAGTATCCAATGAAGATTAAGAACATTGCATTAGTCGGTAATCCAAATTGTGGAAAAACCTCTTTATTTAATACGCTTACTGGTACGCGACAAAAAGTTGCCAACTATGCTGGAGTTACCGTAGAAAGAAAAGAAGGTTCTTTTAAATTACCTTCTGGTGATGCAGTACGAGTATTGGACTTACCCGGAACTTACAGTTTAAAACCTAGTAGTTTAGATGAAGAAGTCACCAGGGCAGTTTGTTTGGGCGAGCTAAAAGGTGAAGTTCTACCCGATATTTTTATATGCGTTGTAGATGCCACAAATTTAAGCTTACATTTGAGCTTGGTTCTCGAAGTTCGTGCTCTAAATCGCCCTATGATTCTTGTATTAAATATGATGGATGAGGTCAAAAAGCGTGGTATTTCCATTGATAAGGATAAACTGTCTCAACTGTTAGGTATCCCTGTAGTTGAAGCTGTCGCAGTTAAAACAAAAGGAATTCAAGATTTAATTAGGGTCTGTTGACATTTACTGTTCATAATTAACCCTATAAAGGTAGCCATAAAAATATACAGGCTAAAGCAACAGAACTTTGATAATTTCTTTTGAGCTTGTCATATCGAGTAGCTATTCCTCTAAATTGCTTTAATCTACAAA
>NZ_JACHVD010000043.1:0-2251 GCF_025377055.1 Acinetobacter sp. T_3_1
GTATAAATCTGATATCTTTCTTCTTGGGTAAGATGAGTGTAGTTCATGATGCAACTTTGACTTTGGTCGGTCGGAAGCAAAATGCTAGCTCATCTTGCTTCCTTCCAATAATTTAATCTCTGTTGCACTTCATTTGAGAATCTAAGAAATTTAGCATACGGCATAGTGAAAACAACAATAGAGCAATTACTCAACAATAAACATTAACATCAATTATTTAGATCATATTCAATTTTAATAAAAAGACAAATGTGTATTAAAAATAGCCATCATACGTCTATTTTTGATTACAAAATATAATGAGGGGATTGCTTCCCATTTCATACATTTTTTATATATAAAAAGACATACTATTTTTAAGGTTTTTCTAAACCAATTTTTTTACTTCATAATTTTTAACATCATAATTAAAGGTGAACCATGCAAAATAAGAAGCGCACCCCATTAGACGCGCAACAGTCCCATCTTTGGATTATTGGTGGTGGTATCGCAGGTATGGCTGCTGCTGCATTTGCAATCCGTGATGCCAAAGTCCCTGCCAAAAATATCCATATTTTAGAAGAACTCGATATTTCAGGTGGTTCGATGGATGGTGGACATACACCGCATGCCGCGCAAGCTTGGGTAACACGTGGTGGGCGAATGCTGACCGATGAAACTTATTTGTGCCTATGGGACTTATTTTCCAGTATTCCATCTTTGGAAAATCCAGACATTTCGGTGCGTGAAGAATGTCGTGAGTTTAATGAAAAAGTGAAAACCCACGCCAATGCACGGTTGATTGATGCCGAACATGTCATTGCGGATGCAGCAAAGCTTGGTCTGAATACGCTACATCGTGCACAGATGCTGCGCCTATTAGCTTCAAAAGAAGAAAAAATTGGCAGTCGCCGCATTGATGAGTTTTTTGATGAAACCTTTTTTGAAACCAATTTCTGGCGCATGTGGCGCACGACTTTCGCTTTTCAAAAATGGCACAGTGCAGCAGAGTTAAGACGCTATTTCTTGCGTTTTATTCAAGAATTGCCACGCATTCATACCTTAGCGGGTGTGAAACGTACCAAGTACAACCAATATGACTCGATGATTCTGCCCCTACAGCGTTGGTTAGTCGCACAAGGCGTCGATGTGCGTTTTGGACACTATGTCACAGATGCAGACTTCATTACCAATGCTGAAACTCAAGAACGCTACGCTTCACGCCTATATGTACAATTGCCTGAAGGCTCAGAGCAAATTAATCTGAAAGCCAATGATTTAGCTATTTTCACTTTAGGCTCTATTACAGCAGACTCACGTTATGGCGGTAATCATGACGTGCCTGCCCTTATTCGTCATCGAGAAGATCATGGCTGGACGCTTTGGGAAACGCTGGCACAAAAAGCCCCAGACTTTGGCCGTCCAATGACTTTTTATGGCAATGTCGATGAACATAAGTGGGAGTCTTTCACTCTGACCATGAAAGATGACGTGCTACTTAAACGTATTATTGACTATACAGGCAATGAACCAGGCACAGGCGCACTCATGACTTGGTATGAGTCGGGTTGGCATTTATCCATCGTGGTTCCTGCACAGCCACACTTTGCCGACTTACCTGAAGGTTTATATACCTTATGGGGCTACGGTTTCCAAATTGACCATATAGGCGATTACATCAAAAAACCAATGTCCGAAGCCACGGGGCAAGAAATCCTAACAGAACTGATTAAACAGCTCGGTTTTGACGACATTTTAGATCATGTTTTGGCAACGACTGATGTTACTACCGCCATGATGCCATACGCCTCTGCCCTATTCGCCTGCCGTAAACCGGGGGATCGTCCACAGGTAATTCCACAAGGCTCACAAAACTTTGCTTTCCTTGGACAGTTTGTGGAAATTGAAGATGACGTGGTCTTTACTGTGGAATATTCAGTTCGTGGGGCGATGCTTGTCATTTATGAATTTTTTGGGGTGGAACGTGAAATCCCTGAAATTTACAACGGTCTACTTGATCCCAAAGTGGGTTTAAAAGCTTTAGAAACAGTGTTCCACTAAGTTTTTAATATATAGCGATAAGAGCACCTTTATGTCGCCACTATTACATAGTTTAATTTAAGCAACGTTTGGATACACGAGTGTGGCAGGGATGCCACACGTTATCCATCATAATAGGGATGTTATGTATGGGTAACAAAGGCTTTTGCTTTCTTTTGGCTTATCAAAAGTAAGGGTATTGCCTACACAAACACCTTTTATACTTTATTAA
>NZ_JACHVD010000044.1:0-1927 GCF_025377055.1 Acinetobacter sp. T_3_1
GGTGAAGTGTGTCTAATCAACAGGGTTTTCGGTCTCTAAGCACTTTTAAAAAGGAACTTCATCGACTCAAATCTCTATTTGCAACAGTGCCAGGCAGGTTTGTTGAACCTATACACGATGCCTACACAGATAGATCGGTTTTACAGATAATGTGCCGTTTTAGAGGATTCCATGCATGTCATTCATGATGCACATGCATGGAAAACTATAAGGTCTGACGGAATTATTCGTAATGAATTACAGTACGAATTGACTTACCTTCATGCATTAGATCAAAGGCTTCATTGATCTGATCCAAGCCCATCGTATGTGTCACAAATGGTTCTAATTGAATTTTACCTTTCATGGCATCTTCAACCATTCCTGGAAGTTGCGTACGACCTTTTACGCCACCAAAGGCAGAACCTAGCCATTTACGACCAGTAACCAGTTGGAATGGACGGGTAGAGATTTCCTGACCTGCGCCAGCTACACCAATAATTACGGATTGTCCCCAGCCACGGTGTGCACTTTCAAGAGCTGCACGCATCACATTCACGTTGCCAATACATTCAAATGAATGATCTACACCCCAACCAGTCATTTCGACAATGACTTGCTGGATTGGTTTGTCGTAGTCTTTAGGGTTTAAGAAGTCCGTTGCACCAAACTCTTTTGCCAGCGCAAATTTATCTGGATTCATGTCAACCACAATAATACGTCCTGCTTTAGCTTGACGTGCGGCTTGTACGACTGCCAGACCAATACCACCTAAACCAAAGACCGCAACACTATCACCTTCTTGTACTTTAGCCGTGTTGTGTACTGCACCGATACCCGTTGTGACACCACAACCCAGTAAGCAGACATGTTCGTGATTGGCTTCAGGATTGATTTTAGCCAATGATACTTCTGCCACTACCGTGTATTCACTGAACGTTGAGCAGCCCATATAGTGGTAAATCGGTTGACCATTATAGGAAAAACGAGTGGTACCATCTGGCATTACGCCTCTACCTTGAGTTTCGCGAACGGAAATACACAAGTTCGATTTTCCAGATTTACAGAATACGCACTCGCCACATTCAGCGGTGTAAAGTGGAATTACATGATCACCTGGTTTGACGCTAGTCACGCCTTCACCAACCTCAACTACGACACCAGCACCTTCATGCCCGAGAATAGCCGGAAAAACACCTTCAGGATCATCGCCAGATAAAGTAAATGCGTCTGTATGACACACACCGGTATGGGAGATCTTGATTAATACTTCACCTTTCTTCGGTGGTGCAACATCAACTTCAACAATTTGAAGAGGTTGACCAGGAGCAAACGCAACGGCAGCACGTGACTTCATGGAATAATTCCTTATACAGATCTATTTTAAATATGATTTTAGAATCTTGGCGATTTCAGCCAATTCTTCTTTTCGTTGTTGTTCTGTGGTTTCACCTGATACTAAAGTGTCCTTTAAATGAACCTCCAGCATTTCATTCATTAAACCATTAATAGCACCACGCACAGAGCATATTTGTTGCAGAATTGCACCACATTCCACATTGTCTTCTAACGCTTTTTCAATCGCTTGCGTCTGACCTTTGATCCTTCTGACGCGTAGAAGAATCTTTTTTTTGTCTTCAACCTGATTAGGCATCAGACCTCCTTATTTGCTAGCTTTTATACTATAGTACCCCATAGTATAAAAAAAGCAATATTTTTTATAAATCGAAAATCAAAAAGCTCTTTAGCGAAAATTTTCTATCCCTGTTTTTAGTTTTTTTTAAATTAACATCGTAGAGCTGATGGGCTTTGTTGCACAAAGATTTAAAAGATAACACTCTGCTCATTTGAACAGAATTCAAGTGACAACTTGGGTATGAGGACGACCTAATTCTGTAAATTTGTTCAATACGGCTATGCGTGCATGAATCTCATTCACCTGACTAGA
>NZ_JACHVD010000045.1:0-1778 GCF_025377055.1 Acinetobacter sp. T_3_1
TAAAATTAAAATTTACATCAAAATTTTAATTAAAATAATATTTTTTATGTATTAAAAAATCAAAATTCCATACATCAAAACTGCAATTATGAAAGCATTTTCAATTTTAAAAAGTTGTAAACTTTGATTTTATTGGAACTCTTTCCAAAATGTGACGTAGTTCTACTTTTTCATTAAAATATAATTAACCAATCACAGTTAAGCGTATTTATAAAGTAATTCTAGTAGAAAGATAAATTTTTTAGCAGGATGATTTCCGTTTCAAAAAGTGCATCCACTCTAGCGCTAAAGCCCGCGTGATGGATAATTTCCTGGCAAGGGGTCAGGCAGCTTTAGACCTTGCCGATTTAATTCATCAGGCAAATGCTGAAGTTGTAGGTATTGGTATTGTGATTGAAAAATCTTTCCAGCCGGGTCGCCAATTGTTATTGAATAAAGGTTACCATGTTGAATCTTTAGCACGGGTTAAATCTTTGGAAAATGGTATTGTTGAATTTGTCCGTGACTAAGATTTCAACTGAATTTAAAAAGAGCACTCAGGCGCTCTTTTTTTTATAGCAAATATTTTATATGAAAGAATATTCTGAACAATGATGACAAAATCGGCAATTAATCGCCGACTCTATCTGAATAAAATTTTCCAGTACCTGCTTCAAATTTAGATACAAGAAAAAAGATGAAATTCGTTGCACTCTTTTTCTATCTAATCATTCAAGTAGAACCTTGAGAATGGCGTGGTTTACACTTGATAGCAAGCGAAATTTCAGACCAAATATGACTTGTAGCAGATTGATTCGACTACAAAACGATACTCAATAAACATTTTTTGTACTAAAATAAAAAAGTCTAACTATCCGCAAATAGTTAGACCCTGGATCATATTGAACGGTGGATTTACTTTACGGTCACAGTAATGCTACCAGTGTTCACAGCACCAATAGCTGAAGTTTTGATGCCATCAATATGATTCACTTTTCCATCTACATTTACAGATGCATCAATAGCTGCTGAATTAAAGGCTAAATTCGCTGCAGTGTAATTACTCAGAGTTTCAGAGAACTGGTCATAAGTGTCAGTATTCAATGATGTACTGATAGAACTTTCAAACTCTGATGAGCGTTCAGTACGCCATTCTTCCAAATTACGCGCTGCACTTCTTTCAGCATCAAGAGTTGTCTCTAATGTACCCGTATTCACTGCGCTCAAATTGCCTTGCTGCAAATTGATACTACCGGTGTTTACCGCACCAATTGCTGAAGTTTCTACTGCGATTTTGTCTCCCACATTATTCAGTGAGTTATACCGCCCATCTACATTGACCGTTGCATCAACAGTAGCGGTATTAATGGCAAGGTTAAGCGCAGTACCATTTGGCTGGGTATGTTGAGATAAAAGATTTAAGGCACCATTTAACCCAGTATCTACAGTGACCTCTTGAGCATTAGCCATGGCTGCACCAGATACGAAGGCAACAGATAAGGCGATTGTTTTGATAGTCTTATTCATGGTTATTTTCCTTTTTTCTAATTTTGAAGTACTTCTCGCTAAGCACTTCTTTTTATAATGGGAGCGAGCCCATTTTTATATATTCTTTAATCACGCTGCGTGCTTGACCAGTAGTTTTCGACCACTTCCGGATTAACATCCCACAGCATCTGAGTCTTTTCATTGTCTTTTTCTTCATTCATTTTTTTTAAAGAAGATGAAGGCTTTTTCATACTGATATATTTAATCAAGTCCTGCTTATTCGTTTCAGGCTCCCCTTCAGGATTTTCAAT
>NZ_JACHVD010000046.1:0-1732 GCF_025377055.1 Acinetobacter sp. T_3_1
CGTTCAGCGAGCATTTCTTGAAGTTCACGATAGCTGATGCCATATTTACAATACCAACGAACAGCCCAAAGAATGATTTCACCTTGAAAGTGCCGACCATGGAAGGGATTCATCTGCTGTATCTCGAAATAAATAAGATATTTAGCTTATCATGTCAGCCTATTTGCAACAGTGCCGTTTCAGGCTAAGTCACGAGAATACAAAGGAAAATATATTTTAGGTATTTATAACAAAATACTTTTAGCTAATTCAAAAATAAATATAGGGTTAAATGTTCCTACTGAAACAGAAGTGAAAGTTGAAAATAATCATGAGTTATTGATTTTAAATAATATTTTTTATAATGGATATGATATAAAACAATATGAGAATGCAAGAATTGAAGTTTATAAGGATGGTGAAAAACAACCATCAGCTAAAGAAATTTTGAGACAGATAGCACTCCCTTTAAATGTCTCTTTAAATAATTCAGCTGGAAATCCTAAAAATACTCAGCAGTTGGGGGATCATGTGATCAAGGCAATAAAGAACTTTAGATCAACCTAATTTCGCATAAGAGATTTTATGTTAAATGGAAAACCGTTATTTTATTTTAAATAATGTAACATACTAATCTTTAATATATTTTTAAGAGTTAATAATGAGTTTAGGAATTATAGAACAGCTTACGCATAGCACAGTGAGAATAGAGACTGATCTACATGGTGGTGGTATGGCAACTGGTAGTGGTTTTTATATGCATTTTCTTAAAAATGAAGAGGAATGTGTTCCAGTAATTATTACGAATAAGCATGTTATTTCTAATGCAAAAAATGGACGATTTCATATAACTCTTGCTAAAGATAATGGATTACCCGATACAGGTCGTCATCTAAAATTTGAAATTACTCAATTTGAAGAAAGTTTTATAAAACATCCTGATCCTAATGTAGATTTGGCTGCATTTTTAATAGGTCCTATATTTAATCAGCTACAGCAACAAGGAAATATACCTTTTTATGTACCGATTGAAACGTCATTGATACCAACAGACGAAGAGCGTCAAAGTTTTTCATCTATGGAGGATATAGTTATGATAGGTTATCCAAATGGTATTTGGGATGCACAAAATAATCTACCCGTAATCCGTAAAGGTATTACCGCAACCCATTCTAATATCGCTTTGAACGGTAAATCTGAGTTTTTAACAGATATTGCAAGTTTCCCTGGTTCCAGTGGATCTCCTGTGTTTTTAGCAAACATTGGTGGATATATGGATAATAAGGGCAATACATATATGGGAGCACATCGTATCAGACTCTTAGGTATTCATTATGCTGGTGCTATGCATACAGCATCAGGTGAGATAAGAATTGTTACTGCTCCTACTTCCAATATTCCTGTGCCAATTACTGCAATACCAAATAATATTGGTGTAGCGATTAATTCTAAAGAACTTCTTGTTCTTGAAGAAGAAGTTAAGCGCGCAATTAGTCAATAGATATAATTAAGAATAGCTAAAATTAACATAATACACGTTATGCGAATTCAAAAAATGGGAGCTTAAGCCACTGCTGTCCCATAGTTTGCTTTAAATAAAAAAACCTGAGTCCTAACAGTTAAAATATGAGTGCAAACAAACACTTTAACGACCAGGATTCAGGTTTTGTCACATCAGAATACCGTATTTCATGAGCTAATTAAACCTGTTGTGCGACAGGATTTTGAACAACTTGCTAAAGTACACCATGTT
>NZ_JACHVD010000047.1:0-1417 GCF_025377055.1 Acinetobacter sp. T_3_1
CTATAGCTGTGAAACCTATTAACTTTTTCATTAAGATACCGATAAAGTTTAATTTGATTAATATTAATAGGTGTATCTAAAACCTTGAGCCATCATACAATCTTGTATCATTTCAGCTTTTTCATTCTGGTTTACTTTAGCCAAACCTACATCATAGCGACATTTTGCTAAAGCATTATTTACATCGTGTGGAGTTATTCCTGCTTTTCTCCACATAGGTTGTGATGTACTGCAGGCAGAAATTAAAAGTGTTGATGCAGTTGAAACCCCGATAATAATTTTTTTCTTAAAAAAGCCATAAAATTTAATTGACTAATTTTTCCATTCTATCAAATTATATAAATTTTGTAATAAAAAAACGGGGAGTCGAGCTCCCATTTTTTATTGAGGATTTTTTAATTTTTTTAGCATGGCATCACGTAAAATTTCATTCATACGTGTTTGATATCCTTTAGCTTTGGAATTATGTAAGAATTAAAAACCAAAAACTCAGAATTAATATTTAAAAATACTACATAGTCGTATAGAATAAATTACTACAAGGTAGTATGAATACAAGCCATGTATACAATATGTGAAACCCCATTATTTACTCAATACTGTCTTGTTTATTGGACTCAGGAAGAATACGAAGAATTCAAAACATTCTTGGCATTAAATCCTGAAGCAGGAGATGTAGAGCCTAATTCAGGTGGCATTCGTAAAATTAGATGGACGAGCGGTGGGAGAGGTAAAAGTAGTGGTGTCAGAGTCATCTACTTTAATCGTTTAACAAATGGAGAGATTTGGTTATTGACCCTGTACAGTAAAAAGCAAACGGTCCAGCTTAGTAAAAAAACTCTTCAAGCATTGGGGGAGAAATTAAATGACTCGTTTAATGACTGAAAAAGAACTCGAAGCTTTTGAAGCAACCAGAGATATTGAAGCTGAAATCTTGCAAGGTATAGATGATATGCTTGCTAATAATGCAGCTAAAAGAACTGTAATCACTGAGACCGATGTAGCATTAGCTCGTAGAAAGGCTCAACTGACACAAGAACAGTTTGCCAAACTTCTGGGTGTTTCGAGNTGTAATCACTGAGACCGATGTAGCATTAGCTCGTAGAAAGGCTCAACTGACACAAGAACAGTTTGCCAAACTTCTGGGTGTTTCGAGACGTACACTCGAATCTTGGGAACAAGGTGCTAGAAGACCTTCAGGAGCAGCAACATCGCTTAGTCGATTATTTATTGTTGATCCACAATTTGTACAAGAAAGCCTGGCTTGATTTATATAGCTCTCGATTGAGGGCTATTGGCTATAACCAGATTCGAGAATCATGATGAAGCATTTAGGATTTGTCGGAAAAAATACAGAACATCTTGGATACACACATGTTGAAATTATTAACAGTTCTCTCCGACTGTCCTTCAACGT
>NZ_JACHVD010000048.1:0-863 GCF_025377055.1 Acinetobacter sp. T_3_1
TTTGGGCAGAAGCCAGGTCTTTGATTGCGGGAGCAAGTGAAGCGAGAGGATTCATATTGAGCTTTACAAGGCTGTTATAGCGTTTAACCAGACGCTGATCTAAGCCAGAGATGTTAAATTGAAGAGCATGCTCTTCAATTTAACGCAAAGCTCGGGATTTGTGTAGATACCTATGCCCTCTGGGAGAGGGCTAGGGAGAGGGAGAAGAAAAATGAAAATAGATCCCCAGCTATTAGAATTCGCCAAACCCATGCGCCACTCTGCCACCGATCCAGAAAGTTTGATGTGGCAAATCTTACGTGCCAAGCGTTTTATGAATCTAAAATTTCGTCGTCAGCATGTGATCAAACCATATATTGTGGATTTTTACTGTCATGAAATCGGTTTGGTGATTGAGCTGGATGGCAGTCAGCATGCAACGGATGATGCAATTGATTATGATTCTGAACGGACGAAGTTTTTAGA
The DNA here is from genome assembly GCF_025377055.1 of Acinetobacter sp. T_3_1. Classification (NCBI taxonomy): domain Bacteria; kingdom Pseudomonadati; phylum Pseudomonadota; class Gammaproteobacteria; order Moraxellales; family Moraxellaceae; genus Acinetobacter; species Acinetobacter sp. T_3_1. The sequence continues at coordinate 466 of NZ_JACHVD010000048.1, forward strand.
GACTTTGGGTTTAACTGTGGTGCGCTATTGGAATCATGATGTGTTGCGGCAGACGGATGTGGTGTTGGAGGATTTGTGGCAGAAATGCACTGAATTAAAAAATACCTCTCCCTAACCCTCTCCTGAGAGGAGAGGGAATTTTCATTGAGTATCAAACAACAGTAGAATTCTCAAAGGTTACTCCCTCTCCCTCTGGGCATAGGTATCTACACAATTCCCGAGCTTTGCGTTAAATTGAAGAGCATGCTCTTCAATTTAACATCTCCGGTCTGGATCAGCGTCTGATTAAACGCTATAACAGCCTTGTAAAGCTCAATATGAATCCTCTTGCTTCACTTGCTCCCTCAATCAAAGACCTGGCTTCTGCCCAAAGGTCGAGTTTCGCAACCACACAGGCC
>NZ_JACHVD010000049.1:0-857 GCF_025377055.1 Acinetobacter sp. T_3_1
ACTAGGGTGTGTTGACACTTTTAGCTTAAAAAAATAGCGAAGTAGTAAAATCAAATCTTTACTATTCGCTATGCCTCGTACCATGCTGACAGATCAACACTGGCAAAAGTTGAAAGTTATTCTGCGTAATTTATCCATTCACCACAACTCAAATTTACGCAATTTTATTGAAGCTATTCTCTATAGAATTAGAACAGGCTGTCCGTGGCGAGATATTCCTTGCTGTTTTGGTCATTCAAACTCTATTTTCAAACGTTTTAATCGTTGGTCAAGCAGCGGTAAGTTACTTAGATTATTCAAATTACTAGCCTCATGCCCCGATATGGAGTGGATTTTTATTGATGGCTCTCATGTACGTGCTCATCAACATTCTGCCGGCATAGCGAATCAATCTATTTCTAAAAGTGTAGGGGGAAACTCCTCAAAAATACATTTGATTGTTGATGCACATGGCAATCCTATTGATTTCATGATTACCGATGGAACCACACATGATGTTAAAGTTGCACCTGATTTAATATCAACATTAGATTTAAAAGAGACAAAAGTGGTATGTGCAGATAAAGGCTATGATTCAGAACCACTGCGTGAACAGATCAGGAAAACAGGGACTAAAGCGAATATACCAAAGAAAACAAATAGCCAATCGAACAATGACCATATGGACTGGTATTTATATAAAATCAGGCATTTAGTTGAAAATATGTTTTGTAGATTAAAGCAATTTAGAGGAATAGCTACTCGATATGACAAGCTCAAAAGAAATTATCAAAGTTCTGTTGCTTTAGCCTGTATATTTTTATGGCTACCTTTATAGGGTTAATTATGAACAGTAAATGTCAACAGACCCTAATTAA